>JBKOUP010000012.1:0-24629 GCA_046723495.1 Acidobacteriota bacterium | reverse complement strand
TTTCCCGTTCCGCCAACTGCCGGCAGCGTGCCGCACGTCCACCCGGCCGGAGGCGTCATGGACACGAACGTCGTATTCGCCGGTGTCGTTTCGCTGAGGGTGACGTTGTGGGCGGTCTGCGTGCTGCTGACGTTGGTGATGAGCTGCGTATAGGTGATGTTGTTTCCGGCGAAAACCGGATCGGGGGAATCGCTGTTCGTCGTCAGCTCGAGATCGGGGTTGCAGGAGACGTGGAGCGTGGCGGCGTTGCTCGTGGCAGAGCAGCCGCTGGCGTTGAAGACGATGACGCGGTATTGCTTGCCGTCGTCGGCAGCAACCGCGGTGAAGGTATACGAGGCGCTGTTTGCACCGCTGATGTTGCTGAAGGTCACGCCGCCGTCGGTCGAAATCTGCCATTGATAGGGCGTGACAGCGTCGGCGCCGCTGGCCGTGACGCTGAACGTCACGCTTCCGGGCACAGTGCAGATCGTCCGCGACGACGGCTGTGCACTGATCGACGGCGATGCATTCACCGGAACGCTGACCGCCGTCGACGACACCGTGCAACTCCCCTTGGTCTTGGTCAGGTTGATGACGGCGTTCGTCCCCGCGGTGCCGGCGGTGAAGACGAAGCCGCTGCCTAGCGTGGCCGCGGCGGTGGCGTCGTTGTTGCCGCCGTTGATCGTCACGGTCGGCGTGGAGGTGTAGCCGGTGCCGAAGTTCGTCATGGTGATGGCGGTGACGACGCCGCCGGTGACGGTGGCCGTGGCGGTCGCGCCCGTGCCGCTGCCGCCCGAGATCGTGACGGTGGTCGAGCCCTGGACGTAGCCGGTGCCGCCGTTGCCGATGGTGATGTGGTCGACGGTGCCGGTCGTGGCCGTCGTGATGGTCCCGTTGCTGATCGACCACGAGAACGTCGCGCCCGGATCCCTCGGCGCCGAGGCGACGTTGCCGGTGGAGCCGGCGCAGAGCGCGCTCGGAGCGTGAATGGCCGGCGCGGCGTCGCAGACCTTGACGTTCTCCTGCGTCGTGCCGAGGTAGTCGAAGATGAGCGATGGGACGTTCGTCGACGAGGCGAGAATCTGGTTCTCGTAATCGCCAGCGGGCGTGTTGACGCTGACGTCGGCCTGGAAGCTCAGGGTCAGCGTGCCGCCGCCAACGATCGACTGGCCGAACCACGTCGGCGAGCTGGTCGAGCCGAGCGACGCCGAAGCTTGCGCGTTGCTGCCGCCGCCGCCGGAGAAGCTGACGGTCGGCGTGGAGCCGTAGCCGCTGCCGGCGTTGGTGATGACCACGCCGGTGACGACGCCGCCGGAGACGACCGCGGTCGCGGCGGCGTTGCCGGCCGAGAAGACGACCGACGGCGCCGAGGTGTAGCCGCTGCCGCCGTTGGTGACGGTGACGTAGCCGACGCAGCCGGAGGTGCAGGGATTCGACGCCGGGTTGCCGTTGATCGTGGTCGTGCCGGTCTTGTAGGTGAAGCCGCTGGAGAGGTTGTCGGTGATCTGGACGTTGTTCGCCGTCGTCGCCGCCAGCGGGTTGGTGATCGTGATCGTGTAGGTGGCGGTGGTGCCGGCGGTGACCTGCGCGGTCGACGTGGTCTTCGACGGGTTGAGGGCGCCGAAGGTCGTCTGGGCGGTGGTGGAGGCGTTGCGCGTGTTCAACGCCGTGCCATCGCCGATCGCGGCCACGTTCGTGTAGGTGCCGGCGGCGCTCGGGAAGACGAGGATGTCGACCGAGGTCGTGCCGCTGTTCGTCAGCGTGCCGATGTTCCAGGTCACGTTGCCGTTGTTGCCGATGCCGGGGCCGGTGACGGTCACGCCCGTCGGCGTGTTCAGGACGCCGCCGAACAGGAGGCTGCTCGGGAGGTAATCGACGAGGGAGACGCTCGTCCCGGCGGCGTGGCCGGTGTTGGCGTAGGTGATCGTGTAGTCCTCGACCGGAATGACGTTCGTGCCGGCCGCGGCGCTCACGGCGGTGTCGAGGGTGACGAGCTGCCCGTTGATGGCGGTGATCTTGGCGATCTGCCACGCCGAGCCGCTGAAGACCGCGATGTAGCTGCCGGCGGTCATCAGCGAGGAGGAGTTGACGATGATCGTGGTCGAGCTCGCGGCGCTGCTGGCCAGCGTCGTCAGCGGATCGCCGACGGCGTCGCCGCTCGGCGACATCGTGATCGTGTAATTCGGCGTGGCGCCGGTGTTGACGTTCGTGAGCACGCTCGTCGGCGAGGTCGTGTTCGTCGACGTCGCGCCCGCGTTCGTGGTGAGGGTGCTCGGGCCGAACGGCAGGGAGTTGTTGACCTGCACGAGGTAGGTGAACGTCGTGCTGGCATTGACGGCGAGCGTCGACGTCGTCGGCGAGCTCACCGCGCCGAGGCTGAACGTGCCGCCGCTTTGGTACGTCGTGTTCGCCGGGACGACGTCGGTGAGGACGACGCCGGTGGCCGGCGCGCTGCCGACGTTCGTGGCGGTGATCGTGTACTCCACGGTGTCGCCCGGCGCGGCGCCGATGACGGCATTGGCCACGGCGCCGCCGCCGCCGCTGAAGACGACGTTCGGGATGCCGGTGCAACCGCTGCCGTTGTTCGTGAGGGTGACGCCGGTGACGGCGTACGGACCGGCGAACGAGGAGATGGGGTTCGTGCTGACGGTGGCGGTGACGCCGCTGCAGTTGTTGCCGCTGATCGTGACGGTGGGCGGCGTGGCGTAGGAGCCGCCGTTGGTGACGTTGACGAAGACGACGCGCTCCCCGCCGTAGGCCGTGGCGGTGGCGGCAGTGGTCGGGCTGCCGCCGCTGAACGAGACGGTCGGGTTGGCCGGGCAGCCGGAGCCGGTGTCGGTGATGGTGATGCCGGTGACGACGCCGCTCGTGAGGGTGGCGGTGGCGGTCGGGGCCACGGTGCAGCCGGCGATGGCCACGGACGGCGTGGAGCCGTAGCTGCTGCCGCCGTTGTTGATGGTGACGCTGAGCAGGCCGCCGGTGCTGGCGCTGGTGGCGGCCGTGGCGGTGGCGGCGCTGGTGAATCCCCCGCCGCTGAAGGAGACGAGCGGCGAGGTGCAGCCGGAGCCGGCATTGGTGATGGTGACGTAGCTGACGGCGCCGCTGGCGATGGTGGCGACGGCGGTCGGCGCAACGGTGCAGCCGCTGATGCTCACGCTCGGCGCGGAGGTGTAGCCGCTCCCGCCGGAGGTGATGTTGACGGCCGTGAGCTGCGACGGCAACGGCGACGCGACCTCGGAGAGGCGCAGGGCCGGCGTGGCCACGACGTTGACGTTCACGCTGGCGGTGCGCGGCGTGGTGTCGTAGCTGTCGACGACGGAGGCGGTATTGGTGACGGTGTTGTTGCCCGCCACCCAGCCGGTCGTACCGACCTGCACGTTGATCTTGAAGCTGGCCGTGGCGCCGGGCGCCATCGAGCCGGAGATGCTGAAGGTGAGGTTCTGCCCACTGACGCTGACGCTGGCCAACTGCGCGGTGGCGGTGGCGGCGCCGCTGCTGAAGGAGACGGACGGCGTGGAGGTGTAGCCGCTGCCGCCGTCGGTGACGACGATGGCGACGACCGCGCCGCCGGAGATGATCGCGGTTGCTTGCGCGCCCGTACCGCCCCCGCCGGAGATGTTCACGGTCGGGGCGCTGACGTAGCCGCTGCCGCCGCTGACGATGTTGATGATGGCGACGCTATTCGTCGAGGTGTTCGTCGTGGTCAGGCCGGAGGGAACCGTGTCGCTGACGACGACGCTCGTGGCCGTGCCTGGGCCGGCATTGAGCGCGCGGAGGGTGTAGGAGAAGCTGCCGCCGGCGGCCACGGAGCTGACGCTGGCGGTCTTGGAGATGAGGACGTTGGGACGGACGACGGTCGTGGTGACGGAGGCGTTGACGGACGCGGTGTAGTCGTCCGTCAGCGTGGCATTGTTCGTGATCGTCCCGCCGGTCACCGAGCTCGTGACCGAGCCATTGATTGTGAGCGTCGCCGTCAAGCCGGCGCCGAGACTGCCGAGGCTCCAAGTGACGTTCTGCCCCGACTGCGAGATCGTTCCGGCGCTCGCCGATGACGAGGTGTAGCTGACGCCGGCGGGCAGCGTATCGAGGACCGAAATACCGGTGACCGCAACGGTCGACGGATTGTTCACCGATAGCGTGTACGCGATCGAGTCGACGCTCGGGGTCACCGCCAGTTTGTCGGCGCGCTTGGTCATGGAAATGCGCACCGGGATGAGGCAGACCGTTCCGCGGCTGTCGTTGTCGGGAGGAGCGTTGGTGTTGTAGGTCGTGCCGTTCGCGCGGTTGACGGTGCCGTTGTACTGGAGCTTGACCGTGAAGGTCTGGTTACTGCTCTTCGCCGAGATGATCCACACCAGGCGATGCCCCACGGGAAGGACGTAGTTGTTGGTCGTGAGCGAGTATGACTCGCTGATGCAGCAGTTCTGACCGGTCGGACTGACGCCGCCGCCGAGGGTGCTGGTGGCAATGGCAGTGACGCTGTTGGTCGACGGGTCGAAGTCGCCAAGTACCGTCTGGCTGATGACCTTCGCGGGCGGGTTCGTGCCGAGGTCCCAGCCGAGATTCACGCTGGCGGAGTTGACGACGTAGCCGATGACGCTGTCGGGGACGCCGCCGGTGACGCTGCCATTCGCGCTCGGCACATCGGCGTAGAAGCGCGCCACCTCCGTGAGCACGGTGCTGATCGAAGTGCCGCTGGTGGCCACGCCGGCGCCGGCGCCGGCCTGGGTCAAGTTGGCGAGGAGCGCGCCGCTGGTCATCGTGGCGGTGGCGGTCGCGCCCGAGCCGGCGCCCACGGCCGTGATGACGATCGACGGCGCGGAGGTAAAGCCCTTGCCGCTGTTGACGACGTCGATGCCACTGAGCACGCCGCCGATGCCGTGCGCGGTCCCGGTGAAGCCGCCCGCGGAGATGGCGATCGTCGCGGCCGTACAGCCGGAGGTGCCGTTGTTGTTGACCGCGATGGCCGTGATCGCGCCGCCGCTGATCGTCGCGGTGGCTGTCGGCGTCGACGTACATCCGGTGAAGCCGATGACGACGGCAGCGGAGTTGTAGCCGCTGCCGCCCGCGGTCACGTTGATTGCGGAGATGACGCCGCCGGTGATCGTGGCCGTGGCCGTGGCGCCGCTTCCGGCGCCGCCACCGTTGGCACTGACAATCGGTGCATTCGTGTAGCCGGCGCCAGCAGCCGTCACGTTGACGGAAGCGACGCCGAGATTCGACGACGACGAGGACACCAGTCCGGTGGACGACCGGAAGTGGTAGTCGACGTTCGAGCAGGTGTTGCTGTACGCGCTGACCGCGAACTGCGCCGACTGCGGGACGGCGTTGCTGGCGTTGATCGTGGCCGTATCCGTCAGCGTCGCCGGCGGCGTATTCGTGATCGAGTACGTGAGCGTGACCGTCGCCGTCGTGGCCGGCGCCAGGGTGTTGTTGATCGTGCACGTGACCAGGGTGCCCGCGCCGCCCGGCTGCGTGCAGCCCGCGGGAGGCGACGTCAGCGCGAAGCCCGACGGCACCGAGTCGGTCAGCGTGGTGATGCTGGCGTTCGAGGTGCCGATGTTCGCGTACTGCAGCGCGTACGACACTGTCGTCGGCGAGGCGCTGATCAGCGTCGTCGAGCCGACCTTCGAAATGGCCAGCACCGGTCCCATGACGAAGACCGTCGTCGACGGATCGGCCTCCGGCGCATTCGACGACGTCACCCGCACGAGGCTCGTCGGCGTGCCGTTGGTCCAAGAGCCGGCCTGCGTGGCCTTGGCGTCGACGGTGACGAAGCTCGAGGCGCCGCCCGCCACGGTGCCGATGGTCCAGATAACCGTGCCGTTGGCGTCGACGGCCGGATGCGTGCCCGCGGTCGGGCTCGAGGCCTGATACGTGAATCCCGCCGGCAGCGGGTCGGTGATGACGACACCGTTGGCGTCGCCGTTCGACGTGTTCGTGTACGCGATCGTGAAGCGAACGACGTCGTTCAGGTTGTAGGTGCTGAGCGGCGTCGACGGCGAGGAGGCCAGCGCGGCCGACTTCGTTGCCGCGATCGTCGCCGTCGTCACCGTCACGCCCGAGGAGTCGATGGCGCTGATGTTGCCGACGCCCGTCGTCGCCGTGGCAGTGTTGAAGTACGTGCCGGCGGTGCTGCTGGCGTTCGCGGTGTAGGTGAACGTCGCCGTGCCCGGCGTGGTGCACGAATTCGTGCAGCCCGGGATGTTCGTGCTCGAGAAGGTCCAGGTGACGTTCTGGCCGGAAATCGTCGGCGCGCCGGTCGGCGTGACCGAGCCGCTGGTGCCGCAGCCGCTGCAGTAGCTGAAGCCCGACGGCAGCGTGTCGGTGATGGACGTGAGGGGGATCGTGTTGCTGGCGTTGTTGGTGATCGTCAGCGTGTACTGCACCTGGCCGCCGGCCTGGACAGTGGCGACGTTGTGCGTCTTCGTCATCGTCGGCGGGGCCACGCCGCAGTTCTGCGACGGACCCGGCACCGTGACCTTGACGTAGTTGACGCCGAGGCTCTGGGCGGTGATGCCGGCGTTCGGGACGTTCGTGTAGTAGCCGCCGGTGGAGTCGGTGGCGAACGGCAGGGTCAGGCTGCCGGCCTTTGTCTGCCACGTCTGCGTCGTGTGGCCGCGACCGCCGCTGAGCAGCGAGCCGTCGGAGAGCTGCAGGGCCAGCAGATACTGTCCTTGGACGAGGTTCGTCAGGTTCCAGTTCGTGCTGATGATCGTCGCCGTCGGTAGGGCGGGGTTGCCGATCGCCGTCCAAGTGCTGCCCGGGTCATCGGCCAGGCCGTTGCCGTTGGCGTCGTACCAGTACATGAACTGGGCGTTGACGATCTGGCTGATGCTCTGACAGTTGTTGACCTTCAGCGCGTCCATGATCTGGGCGCGGATGGGAATGATGCAGCCCGAGACCGCGCCGGCGCTGATCGAGGTTGCGATCGGCTGCGGGATGATGCCGCCGCCGAGGGTCAGGGCGTCGCCGAAAGGACCGGGCGAGGTGGCGTCGCAGACGAAGCTCCCCTCCCAGACGATGTCCTTCTGGAAAGGATTGTTCAGGCTGTTCGCGGTGGCGAAGAGGAACTGGAACGGCGTGTTCTCCGTCATCGTCGGGCCGCCGAACGCCGTGGCGTTGAGCATCGACAGCGGGATCTCGTAGTCGACGAAGTACTCGATGCAACCGGAAGTGCTGATGTTGATCGAGCGCGTGGTGCCGTAGTCCCAGATGGTCTCGCTGGCGCCGTTGGGCCACTGCACGGTGGAGGCGATGCCGCTGCCGTTGAACTGCTCGATCTGATTCGTGTTCGTGTTCACGAATGCCGTCGGATTCGTGAAGAGGCTGTGGATGTTCGCGGAGTCGCCGATGAAGTCGATGGAGTTGCTCTGCAACGGGCTCCAGATCGAGCGGAGGACGTCGACCGGCTGCGCCGGCGCGCCGCTCGATCCGTCGAGGTGCGCGGCGAAGTCGCGATAGCCGGTGCCGGTGATGGAGAAGAACACCGTCCAGAGCGCCGAGCTCCAAGGATCGGTGGCGCCGTACGTGCCGGCGCTGGGTCCGATGGCGTAGTTGTTCGCGATCTGCTGAACGCGCCAGCGGAAGAAGATCGTCTTCGTCGTGGAGTTATAGAAGTAGTAGATGCTCGCCTGCGTTCCGTCCGGGCAGCCGGAGCTGACGCTGACGTAGTTCTGCGGCGTGGTGCCGCCGTTCGACGGGTCGGAGCTGTTGCGGATGTCCTTGATGGCGTGGTCGCCGGCGGAATCGGGGAAGGTCGTCCCCCACGAGTACGGGACCCACTGAGTCTCCGCGGGCCAGGCCACGGGAGCGATGGCGGCACCGCCGCCGTAGGCTTGGCCGTTGGTGAAGGTGGGACCGGCGGGGTTGTATTGCGGCGGCGTCTGCGCGTAAAGACTCGCCGCAGCGAGAGCCAGCACAAATCCAATGACGACTTGCACGCTCCGCGTGCGCCGGCTGGTGGCGTTGACCATGTTTTTCTCTCCGTCGACCGAATCTGGTTATCTTGTGCGTCGGACCCAACGCCGCGCAAGAGCGATTATTGTAACTAAATTCCCCAACGGAAAGCGATTAATCCGTCCGACGAGCTGAGCGGGAGGGAACGGCGGGTCCTCCAGTTCGCAGTTGTCGCCGCGCGTGGTGATGCTCACGACCTCGCCGTCGCGAGTGTCGATGCGCACGATGCGATGGGCGGTGAGGCCGCGCTCGAGCCGCGCCAGAACGACGTCGCCGCGGCGCAGCGCGCGCGGATCGACCGGCTCGACGACGAGCCGCTCTCCCGAGCGGATGAAGGGATGCATGCTGTCGCCGCTGGCCGTGAAGCGCGCCCGATGGCCCTTGGCCACGACCTCGGCGATGACGTCCGCGGCGGCGTTCATCGCACCGCCTCCACCGCGCCGCGGTCGGGCACGAACTCGAGCACGCGCACCGGCACCGCGACGACGAGCCGCTCGATGCATTCGAGCGTGAAGGCGAGCGCGCGCGCGTCGTGGAAGAGAGGGAACGCGCAGGCGAAGAGCCGCGCCGCGGCGTCGGACGGCGCGATGTCGACGACGCGCGTGGACGGCGCCTGCTGCAGAAGATAGACCGCCTCGAGCGGCGCCGACGCCGGCGACGACAGCGCCGCCTCGCCGTGCCACGGCGTGCCGAACATGCGCCACTCGCCGTCGACCTCGCGCACGATGACGCGGTCGTCGCTCACGATCTCCGCGCCTGTCCAGAGGCGCGCCATCGTCGTCTTCCCCGCGCCCGACTGGCCGGCGAAGAGCCGCCCGCGCCCCTCCGCGTCGATCACGCCGCAGGCGTGCAGCTCGACGCCGCGTCCGCGCGCGAGGAGGTGGGCGACGATGACCTCGTCGAGCGGATACTCGAGGGCGTCGACGGCGCCGTCGAAGAGATCGGCGCGCAGGAGCACGCGTCCGGAGGTGAAGTCGCGGTCGAAGTAGGCGACCTTGTACGGCGCGTCGCCGTAAAGCTGCGAGCGGCAGTCGATGCGAAAGCCGCCGCCGTCGTCGGACATCGACCACACCGCGCCGGAGTCGAAGATCGTCGGGCCGCTGCGCTCGGGCATGGTCGCGCAGCGCTCGATGGAGAGATGGATATCCGGCGATCCGTTATTCACCAGAAAGGGGACGGCGGTCTCGCCGGGGCGCGGAGTGAGCGAGGGATCGGCCGAGGAGACGGAGATCGTCATCCCGGCGATGCGCAGGCGCATCACGAACCGCGCGTCTGGCAGAAGCCGGCCCGGAAGCAGCCGATCGAGCTCGGGCCGCTGCCGCCGGCCTGCTTGCAGTTGCCGAGAACCGCTTCCTCAGGCCGGAGCGGGAAGCGCTTGATCTGCGGCTTCTCGTACGGCTTGCGGGCCTGCTCCTGTTCCTGTCGTTCGTCGTGTTCCTGCATCGCCATCCTCATTCTAACTGATCGAGCAAGAGCTGCATCCGCTTCCGCAGGCCGCCTGCACCAGCGGCGTCGGCGGCGCCACCGCCGCGGCCTCCAGCTGCGCGGCCCCACCTTTCTTCAGCGCCTCGGCGGTCATGCGCACCATCTCGTGCCGCTCGCCGTCCGGACAGTATTCGCAGTTGCCGTGCGGACGGACGTCGACGTCGAAGGTCATGGCCCGCAGATGCGCGGTCTGGCACAGCCAATCGACCGGCGCCTCGGGGTCGCCGTTCTCGAGCTCCCCTTGCGCGGCGCACATTCCGCACAACGAGCGCAGCGCACAGCTCGTGCACTTCGTCGGCCGCGTGACCGGCTTGCGGTGCACGTTCGCGAGGAAGTCCCATCCCTCCCCGAAGGAGCCCTTGACGACGTTGTAGCGGTCGAAGTGCGAGAGCACGCAGATGGAGAGATCGCCGTAGGGGTCGATGGCCCAGGAGTTCACGCCGCCACCGCAGTCGTAGAGCTCCTGCGTCTGCCCTTCCTCGACCGGCGGAGCCGGATGATGGAGGGCCAGGCGCCGCCACTCGGCGACTTTCAGCGGGTCCTCGAGATCGAGCTCGACGACCTCGTGCGGGGCGAGGCGGACGTTGAGCGGGCTGGCGGAGCAATCGATGCGCGGGTTGAGCATCGCGTCGAACTTGAACTCCACGCCGAGGTCCTCGGCGAGCTTGCGCATCGCGGAGACCTCGTGCTTGTTGATCGTCACGCCGACCGTCTTCAGCGCCAGCGGCAGCTTGCGGTCGAGGAGGACGCGCACGCCGCGCATGCAGCGGTCGTACGAGCCGGGGATGCGCGTCAGGCGCTCGTACGTCTCGCGCGTGGCGCCGTAGAGCGTGATCTCGATGGCGAAGGGACGCCACTCGACGAGGTAGTCGGCGATGGCCTCGGTGATCATCGTCCCGTTCGTGAAGAGGGAGACGATCAGGCCCTTTCGCTTCGCGTAGGTGTAGATGTCGAGGAAGTCGCGCCGGGCGAAGATCTCGCCGCCCGTGTAGAGCAGCCAGAGGCAGCCCATCTCCGCGATCTCGTCGAGGACTTTGTAGTGCTCCTCGGTGGTCATCTCGCGCGTGCGGGCCTCGAGGTCGCCCATGGGGAGGTTGTTGTAGCAGTGCGCGCAGTCGAGCGGGCAGCGGTGGGAGACCTCGATCGTGCCGTTGATCGGAACGCGCAGGGCGTTCGTCTTCACCGTGCGGCTGAACTCGGTGTACGTCCCGGTATCGATCGCAGTCATTCGTTAGGTGCGGCGGATGAGCTCCGCCTCCTCCAGCGCCGACAACAGCTCATTCACATCTTGCGCCGCTTCGGCAGGCTCGACGTCGTATTCGGCCCCGATGCGCGCGGCGATGGCCTCGCTGTCGGTCGCGCCGTCGATCAGCGACCAGATCCGCACCGCCACCGGCGACATGACGTACACGGCGTCGAGGTCGCCGACATGATTGCGGATCGGCACCAGCACAGCCTCGCTGCCGACGTTACGCAACACGAATTCCCCAGAATGCGCGAACACCGTCGATTGCATTGCCCCGCGGAGATTGTGCCACAACCGAGGGCGCAGAGCGCAGGGGGCAGGGCGCAGATGTTGTTCTCGCGACGGCACGAGCCCCGGCAAGACAACCACCTGCGCCCTGCGCCCTGCCCCCTGCGCCCTGTACAATTCATCCAATGTCTTCGGCCCCGATGCCCGTTGTGCCGGCCGCCCCGGAACCGGCGGCGGTGCCGGCGCCGCGGCCGGGTGTGAGCCGCGAAGAGATTGCAGCGTGGCTGCTCCTCGGCGCCGGCGTCGTCTTCGTGCTTGTCGAGCACGTCGTCTCCGCGTTCGTCAGCGGCCTGGTCCTTTTCCTGATCCTCGATCGTGTGGCGCACTCGCTGTCGAAGCGTTTTCCCGGCGCTGCACGCGGCCTGGCCGTGACGATGGTGACGGTCATCGGCGTCGGCGTCTTCGGCGGCGGCGCGGCCTTCGGCATCAGCTTCTTCCGCCATCACGCCGACCGCATCCCGGCCATGATGACGCAGATGGCGAACATCCTTCAGTCGACGCGGGCGTGGCTCGGCGACTGGGGCGAGCAGATCATCCCCGAGGTCCTGACCGACGCGGAGAACCTCAAGGCCACGGTCGTGCTGTGGCTCAAGGAAAACGCCATGTCGGTGAAGGCCACGGGCGGCAATTTCAGCCACGGCCTGGTGCACATGCTCATGGGCATGCTCCTGGCCGTGCTGGTCTTCTTCCGCCACCAGCGCCACCCGCACGAGGAGCGCGGGCGATTGGCGTGGGTGCTGGCGGAGAAAGTCGGCCGCCTCGCCGACGCCTTCCGGCGCATCGCCACCGCCCAGATCAAGATCTCGGCGATGAACACGCTGCTCACCGCGATCTATCTCTTCGGCCTGCTGCCGCTGTTCAGCCGCCGCCTCCCCTTCTCCACGACGATCGTCATGGTCACGTTCATCTGCGGCCTGATCCCGGTCCTCGGCAATCTCGTCTCGAACGCCGTCATCGTCATCCTGTCGATGGGCGTCTCCTTCCCCACCGCCCTCGCCTCCCTCGCCTTCCTCGTGCTCATCCACAAGCTCGAGTACCTGGTGAACTCGCGCATCGTCGGCGGCGAGACCGACTCGCAGGCATGGGAGATCCTGATGTCGATCGTCATCGGCGAGACCGCCTTCGGCGTGGCCGGCGTGGTGATGGGGCCGATCGTCTACACGTTCGTCAAGCGGGAGCTGCGGGAACGGGGACTGGTGTAGCCGGGCGGATCACGCAGTCGACGCGGCCCGCAGCAGCCCGGCCTGGCACATCCCTTCGATCACGCGCTGGCCCGCCTCGTTCTCGATCCACGAGTCGATCTCGAGGCGGTGCCGCTCCCGGTCGACGCTGCGCACGACGAAGTGCGCCGTCACGGTGTCGCCGACGTACACCGGCCGGAGAAACGCCAGCGTCTGCGCGCGGTAGACGGCGCCGGTGCCGGGCAGGAGCATGCCCACCATCGTGGAGAACATCGACGCCGTGAGCATGCCGTGCAGCACGCGGCGTCCGAACTGCGTCTGCGCCGCGAAGGCCTCGTCCACGTGCAGCGGATTCACGTCGCCGGTGATCTCGATGAAGCGCCGCACGTCGTCCTCGGTGAAGGTCTTGCTGAGCGTGACGTGTTGTCCCGGCTCGAAGTCGTCGATGCGGGCGATCACAGTTGATCGATCCTCTCCGCCAGTTTGTAATCGCGCGCCGTGATCGCGCCGGCGTCGTGCGACCACGTCATGACGCGCACTTTGCCCCACCCGAGGATGATCTCGGGATGATGGTTCAGCTCCTCGGCGATCGCGCCGATCTTGTTCGTGAACGCCAGCGCCTCCGCGAAGTCGCGAAAGCGGAACTCCTTCTCCAGATGATGATCGTCAACGATGCGCCAGCTTGACATAGTCGGCAAACTCCTGCGGCGAGACGCGATGGCGGAAGGCCTCCGCGCCGTTGACGTAGATGACCGGGACGTCGTTCGTGAAGCGCTCGCGCAGCGCCGCGTCGGCGTCGACGTCGACCTCCGTCAGCACGATCGGCAGCCGGTGCAGCGACGCCGCCGCGCGGATCGAGGCCTTGGCCTTGTCGCACAGAAAACAGGGATGGCGCGTGTAAAGCGTGACCTCGACCATCGCATAGACTCTATCGCGCCATGGACCCGCGAATCACGCTCGATCTGCGCGGCAAGCGCGTCCTCGTCACCGGCGCCTCGCGCGGCATCGGGCGGGAGACGGCCATCCGCATGGGGCTGGCCGGCGCGCACGTCGGCGTCAACTACAACCGCGGCGAGGCCGAGGCGCGCGCGGTCGCGGAGGAGATCGGCGACGCCGTGCCGCTGCACGCCGACGTCGCCGATCCGCAGCAGCTCGCGGCGATGTTCGACGAATTCGGCCGCGTCGACGTCCTCGTCAACAACGCCGCCACGTTCGAGATCAACCCCTTCGACGGCGGCGACTACGAGGCCTGGCAGCGTGGCTGGCGGCGCACGTTCGAGGTCAACGTCTTCGGCGCGGCCAACGCTGCCTTTCTGGCCATGCGCTCCATGCGCGCGCACGGCGGCGGGAAGATCATCAACGTCGCCTCGCGGGCGGCCTTCCGCGGCGAGACCGAGTTCGCCGACTACGGCGCCTCGAAGGCCGCGCTCGTCAACCTCACCCGCTCCATCGCCCGCGGCTGCGCAAAGGACAACATCGTGGCCAGCTGCGTCGCCCCCGGCTTCATCGAGACGGAGATGGCCCGAGGCGAGCTCGACGCGCACTACGACGAGATCGTCGGCCAGATCCCCCTGCGCCGCGTCGGCACGGTCGGCGACGTCGCCGCGGTCATCCTGTTTCTGGCCTCGCCGATGGCGGATTACCTGAACGGGGTGACGATCGACGTCAACGGCGGGTCGTGGTTTCAATAACTCTGGCAGGCCGCTTGCTGACGATCCGTAATCAATGGAGGACTCTGTAGTTGCCAGAGAAGCCAATCCTCGTCGTCGACGATGACGAGGCCATCCGTACGCTGGTGGAGCGCGTGCTCCGCCGGGAAAAATACGAGGTTCACAGCGCCCGCGACGGACACGAAGCGATCGAGAAGCTCTCGCGCCACGACTACGGCACGATCCTGCTCGATCTGATGATGCCCCGCGTCGACGGCCTCGGCGTGCTCCAGTTTCTGGAGCGCGAGAAGCCGCACGCCGGCAAGTCCGTCATCGTCATGACCGCGAACCTGCACGTGGCCGCCGAGGCCACGCCGGCGTTCCGCGTGCTGTCGAAGCCGTTCGACCTCAACCAGCTCGTCGCCCACGTCAACGAATGCGTCGGCGTCGTTACGTGACGCGCCGGAAGAGCCGCGCCACGCCGCGCGCCGCGCGCGAGACATAGAGCCACGGCAGCGCCAGGCGCGAGCGCGACCCGAAATGCGAGCGCATGTACGTCGCCGGCGGAAAGGCGAGCAGCCGGAGCCGCCGCGCCCTCGCCCGCCAGCCGCGCAGCGCACCGAGCTCGGCGCGGAGAACGCTGAGGCGGCGCTGATGTCCGTCAAGATACGAGCGCGTCGGCTCGGCGCGGGCGATCGTCGCAGCGTCGACGAACTGCTCCGCCCGGCCGCGCTCGCCGCCGCCGAAACGTTCGCGTGCCCGCTCGACCGATTCGATGCAGACGCCGACGACCTCGCGCTCCGCCGCCAGGGCCCAGAAGCGGGCGTGCTCCTCGTCCGTCATTCGCTCGCGAAGGAAATGGATGTCGGCAAGCCAGATGAGGCGGTCGTGGCCGAAATGATGGGCGACGCGATGGACGCAGGCGTAGAGCAGCGCGTCAACGTCAGAGAGCGTCCGCGCGTGCGGGCTGATGCGCGGCAGCGGCACGCTGCGCGCGCGCAGCTCGCCGATGCCGAGCACATCGGCGAAAACGGGCGTGTTGGCCAGCGCCCAATGGAGGTCGTAAACGTGATCGGCGCCGGCGGCGTCGACGCGGCGGAAGATCGTCTGCTGCATATCGCCGCTGTTGATCGACTCCGCATAGCCGAGCTCGCGAAAGACTTCGCGAGCCGTATCGAGCTGCGCCGCATCGATGAGTAGGTCGGTGTCGGCGCGCGGACGGAGATCGGGCGACGCGTAGAGCGAATACGCCAGCGCCGTCCCCTTCGTGATCAGCACGTCGACGCCGCCCGCCGCGAGCGCCTCGAGCAAGGCGCGCAGATCGGCCAACCGGAGCGGCTCGAGCGCCGCCGCGCGCAGCGCCGCGTGGCGCAGCGCAGGGTCGCCGGTGCGCGCGTAGAGCAGCGGCGCGAGGCCCTGCTCTTCCATTTCGGCGGCAGGACGATTGCTATATCCAATGGTGACTATGTCCATCGTCGCCACCATCGTAGTCGCTGCCGTTGCCATTCTGATTGCGCTTCTGTTCGCTTACCTGCCGATGAGGCTTTTGCTCGGGCAGATGGCCAAGGCCGTCGCCGCGCCGATCCGCGAATTCATCCAGCGGCAGCGCGACCGGCGGACCATGGCCCGCGGGACACCGGACCGCCGGAAGGTGTGATTACTTTCCGAGGGCCTTCTCGATGGCCGCGTCGAGCGCCGGCTCCGGCCCCGTCAGCGCGCCGATGCGGCGCCAGACGATCTTGCCGTTGCGGTCGATCAACACCGAGGTCGGCAGCACCGTGGTCTGGAGGACGTTGGCGATCTTGCCGGCGGGGTCGAGCACGATCGGATAGTGGATCGACTGCTCGTTGACGAACGACTTCACCGCGCCGGCGCCGCTCTCGTCGACGCTGGCGCCGACGACTTCGAAGCCGCGCGATGCGTACTTCGCGTGCATCCTCTCCAGCTCCGGAATCTCGAAGCGGCAGGGGCCGCACCACGTAGCCCAGACGTTGAGGAAGACGACGTGCTTGGCGCGCTCGGCGGTGAGATCGAACGGCGTGCCGTCGAGCAACGCGGCCTGGTACGCCGGCATGGTCGCGCCGACGTCGGTCGAGGCCTGCGCCGGCGTCTCCTCGGCGGGAAGGGCGCGCTTGGCGGATCGTCGCACCGGTCTGGGCTTCGCGGCCGTCGTCGACGGCGCGTAGCTCTCGCGCGAGCAGGCCAGGGCGACGGCGACGAGAATCAGCAGCGCCTTCTTCATAGTCCCTCGCCCGGCTTCGTCGGCTCCATCTGCAGGGCGTCGTTCACGCGGTTGAAGTAGTTGAACAGGCCGGCCATCGCGGAGATCTCCACGACCTCGCCCTCATCGTAATGCGCGCGGAGCCGCGCGAACAACGCGTCGCCGACACCGTGGGCATCGAGCGTGAGCTGCTTGGCGTAGGCGAGGGCCGCCTTTTCCGCATCGCTGAACGGGCCGCTCTCGAAGTCGAGAAGGGCCGCGAGCTGCGCCTCCGTCGCTCCATGCCGCGCAGCCTGCGCGGTGTGGGAGCGGTTTCAATAGTCGCAGCCGTTGATTCGCGAGACGAGGGTGGCCACGAATTCTTTGGTCAGCACCGGGACGGTGCCGGTCGTCGTGATCGCGTTGAGGTGCGCGATCATCGTCTTCATGATCTCGGGCCGGTGGGCGTAGACGCGGAACATGTTCGGCACGTTGCCGCGAGTCCGGCCGACCTCGATGAATTTCGAGCGAACTTCGGGAGTGACTTCGTCCTTGGTGAGCTTGCTCAGACGAGCCAGGACTACTTCTCCTTCTCTTCCTCGGTCTTGCCCTTCTTGATGACTTCGGGCTCGGGCGGCGCGGCCACTTCCGCCGTCGCCGCCACCTCGACCACCTCGGCGCGCGCATGGGTCACGCCGACGACGACGCGCTCCGGATCGTCGAGGACCTTCACGCCCTCGGGGAGCTTGATGTCGGAGATGCGGTAGTACTGGTGGACGCCGAGGGGAGAGACGTCGATGTCCATCTTGTCGGGGATCGCGTTCGGCAGGCACTCCACGTGAAGCTCGCGCACCTGCCAGTCGAGGATGCCGCCTTCCTTGACGCCGATGGCCGTCCCGCTGATGTGCACGGGCACGGTCACGCGCACGGCCTCGTCCATGACCACGCGGACGAAGTCGATGTGGGTCATGCGCCGCGAAATCGGGTCGATCTGGATGTCCTTGATCATGGCGTGGCGCTGCTGGTCAGTGCCGCTCATCTTGAGGAGGAAGATGGAGCGGACGCCGTGGTCCGACTTCTGGACCAGCTCGGAGACCGCCTTGCGGTCGACTTCGATCGCCACCGGCTCCTTGTGCCCGCCGTAGACGACGGCCGGGACCTTCCCCGCCGCGCGCAGTTTCTTGGCGACTTCCTTGCCGGACTTCTCCCGGCGCGAGACTTCCAGAGTGACCTCAGCCATGGTGGCAAAACTCCTTCAAGAGATGATGCAGCGAACGGGGCTAAACGGCTGGAACTGCTGGAAATTCCAGGGAAATGGGGCGTATTGTGCCATGCATGAGCGAACAGCATTCTATTGCGGATGCGAGCAGCCACCTTGAGGAGCTCGTCCGCAGGGCCGAACAAGGCGAAACTGTGGAGCTCACCCGCGAGGGCGAGGGTGTCGCCGTTCTGATCGGCCGGCGCGATTACGAACGCATCAATGGCCGGCCGCGGAGGACGTTTGCGGATGCGCTGGAGGAGTTCAGACGCAGTGCGGACTTCGAGGCGATCGGTGATCCGGACGAGATCTGGGGTGATGTTCGCGATCCCGATCCCGGACGGGACGTGGATCTGTGACTCCTGTATTTCTGCTCGATACCAACGTCTTCTCTGAGGCACTGCGGCTGGAGCCGCGACAGCGCATTCTCCAGAAAATCACCCGCCACGAGTACGAAATCGCGATCGCGTCAGGCCTCTTGCACGAGCTACGAATCGCCTGGTTGCTCGCGGCCAGACACCGCCGATCCTCGACGGGCAAATCGCCGCAATCGCGGCAGTCAACGACATGACTGTTGTGACCTTCAATGTCGATCACTTCAACCGCTTCGAAGGCCTGCGCGTCGAGAGCTGGTAGCCTACATCTCGAACAGACTCGACACCGAGTCCTCGTTGTGAATCCTCTTGATCGCCTCCGCGAACAGCTCCCCGATCGACAGCGTCTTCAGCTTCGCGCACTCCTGCTCCTTCTCCTGCATCGGCATGCTGTTCGTGGCGATGACGCGGTCGAGCTGGGAGTTGTTGATGCGCTGGATGGCCGGGCCGGAGAGCACCGCGTGCGTCGCTGACGCCGAGATCGAGCGGGCCCCGCGGGCCAGCAGCGCCTCGGTCGAGCGGATCAGCGTCCCGGCGGTGTCGATGATGTCGTCGACGACGAAGACGTTCCTCCCCTCCACGTCGCCGATGATGTTCATCACCTCGGTCTGATTCGCGGCGATGCGGCGCTTGTCGATGATGGCCAGCGACGCGCCGAGGCGCTTGGCGTAGGCGCGGGCGCGCTCGACGCCGCCGGCGTCCGGCGAGACGATGGTGATGTCCTCGAGCTCCAGCTCGCGGAGATGGCGGACGATCACCGGCGCTGCGAAGAGGTGATCGACGGGGATGTTGAAGAAGCCCTGGATCTGCGAGGCGTGCAGGTCGAGCGTGAGCACGCGGTCGGCGCCGGCGGCGCTGATCAGGTCGGCCACGAGCTTCGACGTGATCGGCACGCGCGGCTTGTCCTTGCGGTCCTGGCGCGCGTAGCCGTAGTACGGCAGCACGGCCGTGATGCGGCGTGCCGAGGAGCGCTTGAATGCGTCGAGCATGATCAAGAGCTCCATCAGATTGTCGTTGACCGGCGGCGCCGTCGGCTGCATCACGAAGACGTCGGCGCCGCGCACGTTCTCGTCGATTTGCACGTAGTTCTCGCCGTCGGAGAAGCTGTAGAGCGTGACGCGGCCCGGCTCGATGCCGAGGCGCGCGCAAATCTCCTCCGCGAGCGCCGGATGGGAACGACCGTTGAAGACCTTCAGCGGGCCGTACAAGCGCGGCGAATTATAGCGAAGGGTCCGCTCGCGCGGGGACCGACTCGACGGTTGCTTCGGGCAGCGGGTGCCCGCGCAGCGCCGCCCAGGCGTTCTCGAGCTTGTGATGGAACGGCGACAGCAGCACCAGCGCCGAGACGAACATCGCCGAGGAGGCCAGCTGCGATCCCGGCGGCATCGGCACGGCGAAGAACAGCGACAGCAGGAAGACCGCCGAGTATCCGGCCACGAAGCTCGCCCCGCAGAAGAGCGGGATACAGAACGTGTTCTCGCGTCCGTCGAGGTAGATCAGCGTCCCGAAGATGTTGTGGCATCCGTAGAACACGCCAACGAGCACCACCGGCACCACCGCCGCGGGATGCGCGCTCCAGAACGTCGTGAAGCCGCGGCGCAGCGCCTGCGTCACCGGGCCGCCGTTGAAGGCCGCCATCAGCGCCGGAATCAGCGGCAGCAGGACGATCGTGACGATCGCCTCCTGCACGTAATAGCGCAGCGTGACCTCCTTCTCCTTCACCTTCGCCAGCTTCGTCATGAGCGGCGTGCGCAGCGCGTAGCCGGCCAGATAGGCGGCCAGGTTCAGCGCCGCCAGCAGCGGCAGCGAGTAATCGTTCGCCGACAGCAGCGAGACGAGGAGCGCCGCGAAGCTGACGCCGAGCGCCGCCCACGAGAACCAGCGCACCGTGCGGCCGAAGACCGCGTCGGTGATCGGGCCCATGATCAGCAGGCCGCCGCGCATGAGCAGCAGCGCCAGGACGATGGAGATCCCTTTGAACGTGTAGGCCACCGTCGTGCTGCCGATGATTAGCGCCAGGCCGAGGCCGGAGAGCGCGATCTCGAACGTCGGCACGCCGGCGTACTTCCACCAGCCGAGCAGCGTGATGATCAGCGGAATCGTCACCACCGTGCCGAGGATCGCCGCGGGAAGAATCTCCAGTCCGACCAATCCCCGCGGAACGCCCGGCAGCAGGCCCGACGTCACGGCCTTGGCCAGTCCCGCGTACGGCGTGTAGAACACGACCAGGCCGAGCCCGAACAGCCAGATCGTCCGCTTCCGCGGCGGGCGCGTCATGCCTGCGCCTCCACCGGCGCCGCCGCGGCGCGCGTACGCCCGAGGACCTGATAGACCACCTCGTCGGGCATCTCCTGGCCGGTCATCAGGCGAAATTGGCTCATGGCCTGCGTGATCAGGATGTCCTTGCCGTCGACGGCGATCCGGCCGTTGGCGCGCGTGTGCTCGACCAGCGGCGTCGGAGCGTTGCCGTAGACGAGGTCGACGACGACGGCGTCGTCGCGCAGGCGCTCCAGCGCGAACGGGCATTCGCCGTTGCGCCCGCAGGGCGTGGCGTTGACGACGAGGGAAAAGCGCTCTGCCGGAAATCCGGCTAGGGGCATGAACGGAAGCCGCAGCAGGTGCACGGCCAGCGAGCCGCGGTCGAAGCCGCGATTGACCAGCGTGACTTCCGCGCCGGCCTGCTGCAGCGCCGCGGCCACGGCGCGCCCGGAGCCGCCGCAGCCGACCACGGCGGCCTTGTGCCCGGCCGGGTCGACGCCGCGCTCGCGGAGGGCCACGATGATGCCGGCGGGATCGGTCGTGTCCGCGGTCCACTCCCCTCCTTCGCGGACGAAGAAATTCGTCGACTGCACGCGCTCCACGATCGACGTGCGCGAGCCCGTGGCCTTCAGCGCGATCTGCTTGTGCGGGGAGACGACGCAGAGCGCGCCGATCGGCAGCCCTATCGCCTCGAGCGCGCCGCTCTCCACGATCGACGACCAGAACTCCGCGAAGTGCGGGACGTGGAACGGCACGTAGATAGCGGGCCGCTCCAGCGCGCGGAACGCGGCGTTGTGCAGCCGCGGCGAAAGCGACGAGTAGACGGGATCGCCGGCGATGCCGAAGAGCTCGCGCGCGGCGCGGAGCTCGGGGAGTCCGTAGTCGGTGCGCAGCTGCTCGACCGTCGGCACGCCGTCGTCAGCCACGTCGCCGTCGAGCGCGGCGAAGACGTAGGGCGCGCCGAGCAGCGGGGCCACGATGCGCGTCCACATTCCGATCGCTCCCTCGGCGAACATCACGACGTCGCGCCGGCCGAGGCGATGGAGGGCCGTGACGACGGCCACGGCGTCGGCGTGCGTGCGCGCGCGCGGCGCGAGGACGTAGAGCTTCGCCGGCGTCTGCGCCAGCTGCGCGGCGCGGGCCAGGAGCTCGTCGACGACAGGGGCCACGCCGCGGTCGACGATGACGCGCCGCTCCGCCGGCACGCGTTTGAGCACGCGCGGGACCAGATGCTGCGGCTCGAGCTTCACGAGATCGGAGTCGAGAAAGCGGTCGCCCGACTCGACGAGAATCGTGGCGTGAGTGCTCATTTCTCGTCAGACGATTTCCATTTGTTGGGCGTGAAAGCATTCACGAATTCGCGCCGGCAGGCGTCTCTTGTCGTACCAACTATGAAGATTGCTCTCCTCGCGCTCCTTCTGGCCGCTCCCCTCTTCGCGCAGGACGCTCCGCAGCGCCCCGCAGCCGCGTACTTCGGCGACATCGAGCTGCTCAATCAAGACGGAAAGCCGATGCGCCTCTACAGCGACGTGATGAAGGACAAAGTCGTGGTGATCAACTCCTTCTTCGCGTCGTGCACGGCCAGCTGCCCGGTGATGTCGAAGAGCCTGGCCGCGCTGCAGTCGCGCTTCGCCGACCGCCTCGGCCGCGACCTCGTGCTCGTCTCCATCACCGTCGATCCCGAGCACGACACGCCCGCCAAGCTGCGCGCCTACGCCGACAAATGGCAGGCGCATCGCGGCTGGTACTTCCTCACCGGCAGCAAGGCCAACGTCGACGCCGCGCTGCGCAAGCTCGGGCAGTACGTCGACGAGCCGTCGGCGCACATGAACGTGATCGTGATCGGAAACGAGCGCACGGGACTCTGGAAGAAGGCTTTCGGTCTCGCGCCCTCAGATGAGCTGGCCAAGGTCGTCGAGAGCGTGCTCAACGACCGCGGTTGACGGCGTTAAAGGGGGATGCCGCCGCCGGGCGCCAGGAAAGGAGACGATGCCGCGGACCTGGACGGCAGGCGGCGCCGAGCGGGCGGTGCAATTCGCACCCGGTGTCGACGCCCGCACGGCCCGCGCGGGAGTGCTCCTCCCCCCCGCCGACGTCCTCGGCGACGCGGCCGCGGCGGTGCGCAGCGTCCTCGAAGCGCACACGATGCGCGTGAACCGCGACGGCGGCGTGCATGGGCGCTCGCTCGATCTCACCTTCGACGACAGCGGCGGTTCCGCGCAGCAACGCGCCGCCGCGGCGCGGGCGCTGCTCGAACGCGAGCAGCTCTTCATCCTCGGCGCGAGCTACGTCGACGGCGCCGACAGCGAGCTGACCGCGGTCGCCGACGAGTTGCAGGTGCCGCTCATCGCCACGAGTGGATCGCCGGCCATCGCCGCGAGCCGCTACGCCCGGGCCATTCACGCCGGCGCCGCCGAGGTGGCGCGGGCGCTGGTTTGCTTCGCGGCGCGGCAGCACGGCGCGGTGCGCCGGGTCGCCGTCGCCCACGACGGCAAAGTCACCGCCGCGCGCGATGCCGCGCTCAACGAGGCCCGCCGCGCGGCCTTTTCGATCACCGACGACGCCGATCTGCGCAGCTTCGACGCCACCCTCGACGCGCTGCGCGCCCGCCGCTGCGACACGGTCGTGTTTCTTGCCGGCGGCGCGAT
The DNA here is from genome assembly GCA_046723495.1 of Acidobacteriota bacterium. Lineage (GTDB taxonomy): Bacteria > Acidobacteriota > Thermoanaerobaculia > Gp7-AA8 > Gp7-AA8 > DATDFB01. The sequence goes on along the minus strand of JBKOUP010000012.1, from coordinate 2,103 downwards.
GCTGGAGCGCTTTCTCGGCTGGGCGCGCAATCACGAGTGGCTTCCCGACTTGCTGCTGCCGGCGTCGAGCGCGCCGCCGGAGTTGCTCGAGTCGATCCCGATGAACGCCTGGATCGCCCTTCCGACCGGCCCCTTTGACCGCACCACGCGCGGCCTCGCCGACTACCGCGCGCTGCAGTCGTTCGTCCCGCTGCAGCCCGACTTTCCAACGCTGCAGTTCAGCGCCCTCGCCGCCGCCGAGGTCTTCGTCGAAGCTCTCCGCCGGGCCGGCCGCGACCTCACCCGCGAGCGCTTCCTCGAGGCGCTCGACAGCATCGGCGACTTCGCGACCGGCCTCGTGCCGAGGCTGTCGTTCTCGCCGTCGCGCCGTATCGGCTCGACCGGCGCATGGATCGCGCCAGTGAAGGGCGGAGGGGAGATCGTGTGGGTGGAGCCATAGACGAGGTGACAGGGAACAGGCGACAGGTGACAGATGGTGCCCTAGTCAATCTCCGTAATAGGCAGATCGATCGCCAGCTCGCGCTTGATCTGGTCGCGCAGCAGGGCCCGGGCCTGTTGCACGCGCTTCCGGGCGTTCTCCGGCGTGATGCAGAGGCGCGAGGCGATCAGCTGGTACGACGTCTCCTGGATGAAGCGCAGGTCGGCGGCGTCGCGCAGCGGCACGGGAAGTCCGGCGATGGCCTTGGCGATCACGATGCGGACCTCGCACGAGTAGTACGCCGACTCCGGCGTCGACTTCACCATCAGCGCGGGCTCGGCGGAGCCGTCCGCGTCGATGTTGATCGCTCCTCGGCCGAGGCGGCGGCGCTCGCGGTGGATGTCGAGGCAGACGTTGCAGGTCAGCCGCGTCAGCCAGGCCTCGAGGTTTTCGATGCGCTGGGCGTGCTCGGGGAGGCGATCGCGCGCCACCATCATCGAGCGGCTCACTGCGTCGTCCGCCTCCGCCTCATCGCCGCTCATGTGGCGCAGGCAGACGGCGTAGAGATGCCGCTGGTACTGCTGCCAAAGCGTCCAGAACGCCGACTCATCCCCGGAGCTGAGGCTCCTCAGTAGAGGATGGTCGTCTCGCCCTGACAAGCGTGCTCCAGGAACACGTGCCGCCATTTGAATTGAACCCTTTCGTTCGGAGGAGGGTATTTTAAGAGACTTTTCCCTACCCGCGGCGAAAGGACTTACTTGCAACTTTTTTCAAAGCCGAGCTTGCAGGCTCTCTGCATGAGCTCGGCGGCGCGATTGGCGTTGCGGTCGACGCCCGTGCCGGCATCGTAAAGAAGCGCCAGCTCGTAGCAGCTTTCGCCGTCGTCCGCCTCGCAGGCGGTGTCGTAAAACCGCGCGGCCTCGGAGAGATCGGCTTCGATGCCGAGGCCGGTCTGGTACATCCGAGCGGCGTTGAAGCAGCCGAAGGCGTCGTTCCCCTCGCAGGCCAGCTCCGACAGCTGCCGGCCGGAGTCGAGATCCTTCTTCACCCCGTCGCCGACGATGTAGAGCGCGCCGAGGAGCGCGCAGCCGCGGGATTGGTTCTCCTCGGCGTCGACGTCGTCGTCATCGGTCTCGCGGTGGCAGGCGTCTTCGAAGATCTTCGCGGCGTGTGCAGGATCCTTCACCACGCCGATGCCGTCGCGATAGGCCCGGCCGAGGTTCACGCAGGCGCGGCGGTTCGCGGGCTGGCAGCTCGAGGCTTGACAGCCGCGCTCGTAGAGCTCCACGGCGCGCTTCTCGTCCTTCGGCACGCCCTCGCCGTTCTCGTACGCATAGCCGAGGTTCGTGCACGCGGTCGTGCTGCCTCCGCGGCAGCCTTCGTCGTACGCAGCGATGGCGCGCTTCACGTCGGCGGCGACGCCGCGGCCCTCGGCGTACATCAGCCCGACGTTGTAGCAGCCGCGCGCGTCGCCGAGCTCGCAGGCGCGCACGTACAGCGGCGTGGCGCGGTTGTCGTCGCGCGTCGCGAGCGGGCCGGTCCCGGTCGCGTAGAGGTACGCCAGGTGCGCGCAGCCGGCGCCGCTGCCGAGGTCGCAGGCGCGCTGCAGCGTGGCCAGGACGTCGGCGGCCTTCGCCTCCGCATCCTCGGCGAGGTGCAGCCCGCGATACGCGCAGGCCTCGGCC
>JBKOUP010000343.1:0-1591 GCA_046723495.1 Acidobacteriota bacterium | reverse complement strand
TCGAGGAGGTCCGCGGCGACGTAGGCAATCGTCAGAAAAATCACCGTGGCCCGCTGAATGTCGATTGCGCCTGTGATCTGCGCCGCGAACGTCACGAACACGGCGGCCCGGAACGCCACGCTCGCGTACGAAAACCACGGGACGCCGAGAATCCAGGCCAGGAATTCGTATTCGAAATAGCGCTTGGCCATGACGTTGTAGAAGGCCACGACGCAGGCGAACTGCATGGCGATGAACAGCGTCCAGGCCAGGCGGATGTCGAGGCGCGTCGTGGCCAGCCCGCAGGCCCAGATCGACAAGGCGCCCGTGACGGGGAACCAGAAGAGGAACCCCATGGCGATGTTGCGATAGTGCGCGGCCTGGAGGCCCTGCAAGGGACTCGCGGTCTTCGTCAGCAGCCACTTGTGATGCCACGTGAGAGCCTCGCCGCCAACGAGCTCGTTCAATTGCGGCTCGAGCTCGGCGAGAAACTTGAAGGCGCGCTGCTGGCGCACGACTTCGCCGAACCAGAGCAGGAACGCCGCGATCGCGAAGACCGGCACGACCACGCCGAAGTACACCGCCCGGGCGACTTCGATCCCTTTCAGGCTCTGCGCGGCCAGGCCGGCGGAGATCATCACCGCGATCGTGCCGTGCCCCCAGCGCACCGCCTCGTGGGCGTTTTTGTTCGAGTCGAGCAGCTCCTGGCGGATCGTCAGGTACTCGCTCTTGCGAAAGTCAGCTTCGATTGGATCCATCGCTCGCGCGCTTCCACGGCAGCTCCCAACGCTCCCCTTCCTCGTCCAACTTCGGCAGCGGCACCGGCTTGCCGCGCCGCTTGAGCTGCGTCAGCTCCCACAGCTTCGCGTACTTCCAGAACGTGTAATAGACGTGCATGCCGACGGAGATCGCGCCGCGGGCGCCGTCGAGGAAGCCGAGGTTGATGACGAAGTCGCGGACGAACTTTCCGAGCGGATGGCCGAGGACGCCGAGGAGGCCGGTCGTCTTCCCGTCGATGAACATCTGCGCGGCCGCCCAGTTCGCGTAGCGGGTCATCTTGGCGATCATGTGATCGAACGAGCGGATGTAGTAGTGGTCCATCCGGTGCCGCAGCCGGCCGGTCTCGCCGTCGACGAGGAGGTCGGCGTGCACGCGCTTGTTCGGGTAGCGCGCGTGCTCGCGATGAAAAAGGCGCGTGACGCGGTCGCGCTGCAGGCCGCTGAAGCGCACCGGCTTCCCCATCATGAAATTGAGGCGGCCGACCGAGTACGCCCACCTGTCGAGCGGCCCCTCGAGCGTGCGCAGGAGCTCGTCGCGCAGCCTCGGCGTGACGCGCTCGTCGGCGTCGATGATGAAGATCCAGTCGTGCGCGGCCCGGTCGATGGCGTAGTTCTTCTGTGACGCGGCGCCGAGGTATTCGCGCTGCTCGATGCGCACACGCGGAAACTTCTGGCGGATGAGCTCCACGCTGCCGTCGGTCGAGAACGAGTCCATGACGTAGATCTCGTCGGCCCATTCGACGGAGCGGATGCAGTCCTCGATGTAGTCGAGCTCGTTGAGAATATGGATGATCGCGGAAACCCGAGGCCGAGCCATGGCGTAGAGTTTATGC
>JBKOUP010000437.1:0-4328 GCA_046723495.1 Acidobacteriota bacterium | reverse complement strand
GGAGCACGTTCACCGGCGACAGCGGCGGCGCGATCACCGGAGTGTTGATCCGTTTCGCCGTGACGTATGCGCTGCTGATCCTGCTGCTGGCCATCTTCCTCAGGAAATACCACGCCGGCGAAGTCGGCGTCGGCACGGCGTCGATGCTCTTCGCCCTGCTGCTGGCGCTCCTCGTCGTCAGCGACTTCATGATGATGCGGGCCTTCGCCGAGAACACCGGCTTGGGAAGCCTGGACGCGCAAAAGACCGGCATCGCCGTCATCGTCTTCAAGTTCGTCATCTTCGACTTGCCGATGGCCCTGGTCGTCTTCTTCGGCTGGTCGGTCGGCGAAAGCTACGCGCGGGAGCGGTGGGGCGAGCGGCTGGCGTCGTTCGATGCCTTGCTCCGCCGCGACGCCCTGAACGCCACGGTCGGCCGCTCCGTGCTGCGCGGATCGCTGGCCGCGCCGGCCGTCGCCGCGGCGGCGCTTCTGATCGGCGCGATTCCGCTGCTGCTGAAGACCGCGCACGCCGGCCTGGGGGGATCGCAGTTGATCCTCTTCATCGCCGGGCCGACGTTGATTGACCTCTTCGCGTTCACCGACGCGATGATCTTTCCGATCGCGATGGTGCTGTTCCTGCTCGCCTTCGCGCACAGCAAGCGGGTGCTCGCCGCCGGCGTCGTCGCGGCCGTCGTGCTCAGCACCATCGGGGGCGCCGTGCCGCCGCCGATCGATCCGAACCTGCAGTGCGTCTTTTTCGGCTGGGGCGGAATCGCCGCCTGCATCGTCGTTTTCCTGGCCTGGGATCTTCTCTCCGCCGCCGTGGCCCTCGGCGGGGCATCGATCATCGTCGGCGCCGCGCCGCTGCTCTCCGTCGCCCGCGGCTCGCTGCTCACGCAGCTCTCCGTGGCCGCGATCACACCACTCGCGTTGATCGTCGTCTTCGCCGTCGCCGCGCTCATGACCGGCCGCGAAGTCGTGTACTCGTACGAAGACCTCGCCCCGCACGTGAAGCGCATCGTCGAGCGCGAGCGGGTCAAGGCCGAGATCGACGCCGCCAACCGCATCCAGGCCGCGCTGCTGCCGCTCGACGCGCCGCGCCTGGCCGGCGCCTCGTTCGCCTCGCACTACCGCGCGGCCACGGAGATCGGCGGCGACTACTTCGACTTCCTGATGCTCGACAACGGCGAGATCGGCCTGGCCTTCGGCGACGTCTCCGGCCACGGCCTGACCAGCGGCATCGTCATGGCCATGGCCAAGGCCGCGCTGCTCGTGCAGGTGGGCGTCGACCCGTCGCCGCGCGCGGTCATGAACGTCCTCAACGACGTCGTCATCAAGACCGCGCCGAAGCGGATCATGATGACCTTCTTCTTCGGCGTCCTCGATCCCGCCACGCAGCAGCTCCGCTTCTCCTCGGCCGGCCATCTCGACCCCTACGTCTATCGCGGCGACAGCGGGCGGCTGGAGGCGCTGTCGTCGTGGGGCTTCCCGCTCGGCGTGCGCCGGCGCGACCCGTTCCGCGAGCACATGGCCCGCTTCGCGTCCGGCGACCGCCTCATTCTCTACAGCGACGGCCTGATCGAAGCGCTCGACGACGACGGCGATCCCTTCGGCTTCGAGCGCTTCGAGCAGATCCTGCGCGACCACGGCGCCAAGTCGGCCGAGGAGATCAAGAAGACGCTGCTGTCATCGATTCGGAAGTTCACGCGCAACCGGCCGCCGGAGGACGATCAGACCCTCGTCGTCGTCTCGTTCGAGGAGGAGATGGCGGGAGAGGCGATCGCCTGAGGGGAGGCCCAACGAAGCCATCGCATAAAATCCCGCCCCTATGCCAACACCCGAGCCCAACAAAGTCATCTACTCCATGGTCGGCGTCTCCAAGTTCCATGGAAAGAAGCAGGTCCTCAAGGACATCTACCTCTCCTACTTCTATGGCGCGAAGATCGGCGTCATCGGCCTGAACGGGTCGGGGAAGTCGTCGCTGCTGCGCATTCTGGCCGGCGCCGACCGCGACTTCCTCGGCGAGACCGTCCTCTCGCCCGGCTACACCGTCGGCTTTCTCGAGCAGGAGCCGAAGCTCGACGAGTCGAAGACCGTCAAGGAGATCGTCGAGCAGGGCGTGCAGCCGGTCATCGACCTTCTCAAAGAATTCGACGAGATCAACAACGCCTTCGCCGATCCCGACGCCGACATGGACAAGCTCATGGACCGCCAGGCCAAGGTCCAGGACAAGCTCGACGCCGCCGGCGCCTGGGACCTCGACTCGAAGCTGGAGATGGCCATGGACGCGCTGCGCTGCCCGCCGGGCGACACGGAGGTGCGCATCTGCTCCGGCGGCGAGAAACGCCGCGTGGCCCTATGCCGGTTATTGCTGCAGCAGCCCGACATTCTTCTGCTCGACGAGCCGACGAACCACCTTGACGCCGAGTCGGTGGAGTGGCTGGAGAAACATCTGCAGCAGTACGCCGGCACGGTCATCGCCGTCACGCACGACCGCTACTTCCTCGACAACGTGGCCGGCTGGATCCTCGAGCTCGACCGCGGCGAAGGCATTCCCTGGAAGGGCAACTACTCGTCGTGGCTGGAGCAGAAGCAGGAGCGCCTCCGCCGCGAGGAGAAGTCGGAGTCGCAGCGCCAGAAGACCCTCGAGCGCGAGCTGGAGTGGATCCGCATGTCGCCGAAGGGGCGCCACGCGAAAGGCAAAGCGCGCATCAATCAATACGAGTCGCTGCTGTCGCAGGAAGCGCAGCAGAAGATCCAGGATCTGGAGATCTACATCCCGCCGGGGCCGCGGCTCGGCAACGTCGTCGTCGAGGCCGAGGGCGTGCGGAAGGCGTTCGGGGAGAACCTTCTCATCGATGACATGGAGTTCCGCCTCCCGCCGGGCGGCATCGTCGGGATCATCGGGCCGAACGGCGCGGGGAAGACAACGCTGTTCCGGATGATCGTCGGCGAAGAGAGGCCCGACGCCGGCACGCTTCGCCTCGGCGAGACCGTGAAGCTCGCCTACGTCGATCAGAACCGGCCCCTCGATCCGGACAAGACCATCTTCGAGGAGATCACCGGCGGCGGCGACGTCGTGCAGCTCGGCGCGCGGGAGATGAGCTCGCGCGCGTACGTGGCCCGCTTCAACTTCTCCGGGCAGGACCAGCAGAAGAACGTCGGCACGCTCTCGGGCGGCGAGCGGAATCGCGTGCACCTGGCCAAGGTGCTGAAGGAAGGGGCGAACGTCCTGCTGCTGGACGAGCCGACGAACGATCTCGACGTCAACACCATGCGCGCGCTCGAAGAAGCGCTGGAGAGCTTCGCCGGCTGCGCGATCGTGATCTCGCACGACCGCTGGTTTCTGGACCGCGTTGCAACGCACATCCTCGCCTTCGAAGGCGACAGCCGCGTCACCTGGTTCGACGGCAATTACAGCGAGTACGAGGAAGACAAGCGGAAGCGTCTTGGCGTCGAGGCCTCGCAGCCTCACCGTATTCGCTACCGGCAGATGACTCGTTGAGATCCCAAGCATTCGGGAAACCGGCCGGGCCGCTCCGGTTCTTTGAATCGGGGCAGGCAGAAATTCGCGTAAAGCTTTGATTCCAAAGTAGCTTCACGTGCACCACGATTTGCACTAAGATGCCCGGTTAAGTCCAGTCCTTCGGTTCAACCCCGGAACTCGTCTTTTCACTTTGACAGGAGAAGAGCATGAAAGTCTTTTTCCGATTTACAGCGCTCATCGCGCTGCTACTGCTCGTTGGTCTGCCGGTCGTGGCCCAGACGACCGCTACGATCACGGGCACGGCCACCACTGGCGGCGGGCCGCTGCCCGGTGTCACGGTCACGATCTCGTCGCTGCAGATGCAGGGGACGCGCACGACCGTCACCGGTGACAACGGCGGCTACAGCTTCGCGTCGATTCCCCCCGGCGACTACGACGTGAAGTTCGAATTGCAGGGAATGACCACGCAGACGAAGAAGGTCAGAGTCGGCATCGGCCAGCAGGGCCGCGCGGACGCGGACCTGAAGGTCTCCGCGGTCACCGAGGCCATCACCGTCACGGCGGGCGCGCCGTCGGTGCTGGAGACGGCGACCGTGTCGTCGAACATCCAACAGAAGCTCATCAACGAGCTCCCGGTGAACCGCACGCCGCTGAACGCCGCGCTGCTGGCGCCGGGCGTCAACCCGAACACCCCCTCGGGCGGCCAGCTGTCGATCTCCGGCAGCCCCGGCTACGACAACCTGGTCATGGTCAACGGCGTGGCCATCACCGAGGAAGTCCGCCACCAGGATCTGAACCTCTACATCGAAGACGCCATCCAGGAAACCACGGTCATGACCGGCGCGATCTCGGCCGAGTAC
>JBKOUP010000329.1:0-10249 GCA_046723495.1 Acidobacteriota bacterium | reverse complement strand
GAGCTGAGCACGGCCCTCGATTCGCTCGAGGCCAAGGCGCAGTACCTGTTCGAGAGGAGCAACCATGCCGCGTGAGCAGAGCTACGCGAATCACAAGCGCTATTACCCGCTGTTCCACTTCGTCGTCGTGCCGCTGTTGGTCCTCAACGTGATCGCGACGCTGATCTACGCGTTCCGCCATCCCGGCGCAAAGTGGAATTGGTGGGAGGTCGCGGTGGCCGTGGCCCTGGGCCTTCTGGCCTGGACGACGCGGGTGATGGTGCTGACCGTGCAGAACCGCGTCGTCCGTCTCGAGGAGATGCTGCGCCTGCAGCGCGTCCTTCCCGACGATCTGCGCAACCGCGCCGGTGAGCTGCGGACGGCACAGCTCATCGCCCTCCGCTTCTGCTCCGACGCCGAGCTGCCCGAGATATGCCGGGCCGTGCTCGCCGGCGAGCTGCGCGAGCCGGACGAGATCAAACGCCGCGTGAAGACGTGGCGGCCGGACTGGCTGCGGGCCTGAGCGCGCCAATCGGGCTACGATGGCCAGGTGAAAAAGGCCAGCGTGTCCGAAACCAAGAACCATCTGAGCGCCATTCTTCGGCAGGTTCGGGAAGGGGAGACGTACCTCATCGTCGACCACGGCAAGCCCGTGGCGCGGATCGAGCCGCTGGACAAAGCAAGCCAGACCGACGACCAGCGCCGCGCCGACCTGGAGCGGCGGGGACTCCTGCGCCGCGGCCGCGGCCCGGTGCGCCGCGAATTTCTCCGCAAGGCGCCCCCCCACCCTGCCGAAGAAAGTGAGCGCCCTGGCCCGGCTGCTCGAGGAGCGGGAGAGCGGACGCTGACGTGAAATTCTGGGACAGTTCGGCGGTGGTTCCCCTCCTCGTCGACGAGACCGTTTACGCGCGGCCGATGCGCTGCAACTGGCCGCTGCAATTGTCTTGGCGGACGGCGACCCGAGCTCCGTCGTGTTCCTGTCGCTCGACGATCGTCTTCGCCAGGCCGCGCGGCTCGAAGGCTTCCCGCTCCTTCCGTAGCCGATTGTGGTAGATTCCCCTCCGCTCAACAGCATCAGCATGAAGGCCGGCGGAATCCGCCGGCCTTTTTTTTCGCAGAGAGAAAACGGACGAGAGAGGTTCACGATGTCGAAGGGCCAGATGGAGCGTCTGGCGGCGCGGCGGATCTGCCCGCGCTGCGATCTCGAGAAAACCGCCGGCAATGCGCTTTGCCGGCGCTGCCGCTATCAGCTGCCGGCGAACATGCGCGAGCCGCTGGAGAAGATCGTGACGAAGGAGAGCGGCCTGGTGATGCGCGCGCTGCGGGCCGCGGCACGATATTTCGACGTGCACTACGCCTCGGTCCGCCGCTTCGGCGGAGGGCGGCATGCGTACTAAATGAAACGCTTCCCGGACGATGTCCTCGCCGAGCTCGATCGGAGCCGCATGCTGCGCATCCGCGCGGGAAGCGAGCATCGCTTCATCGGCATCTGGGTCGTCGTCGTCGGGCGGCGCGTCTTCGTCCGCTCCTGGGACGTCCGGCCGGGCGGCTGGTTCGACGCCTTTGTCGTGGAGCGGCGCGGCGCGATCCGGATCGGCGAGCGCGAGATTCCGGTCCGCGCCATCCGCACGCGAAGCGAGCGCATCAAGAATGCGGTCGACCGCGCCTACACGGCGAAGTACACGACGCCGGCGTCGCGGAAGTATGTTCTCGGCTTCCGCGTTCAACGGCGGCGGGACGCGACGATCGAGCTCGTGCCTCCGTAATCAAGGACAAATGCGAACCCTCTTCCTCCTTTCCATGCTGTTCGCCACCCCCCTCGCCGCGTTCACGCAGGGCGACGTCTATTTCGAGCATCGTTCGTCGGTGCCGGGCGGCAACGACGCCTATTTCGAAACGTGGCAGTACGAGCCGCAGTGGAGCTACGCCGTCGCCGCCGGCGGGAGTCTGTTGATCTACAAGTCCGTCCCGTATCTCGGCGCAGGGCACTTTTTCGTCCCCGCGCCGAATGAGATCGTCTTCCACAGCGACCGGACCGTATCGGTCTGGGACGGCGTCTGGCGCAATTTCGGGGAGCCGGGCCTCGGCTACACCGAGATTTTCCACGACGACGCCGCCGACCTCGGCGAGATCGCGCCGATGCGCTCCGGCCTCTTCCTCGTGCCGGAGCTCGGCACGAACAACGCGAAGGTGATCGCCTTCACGCTGCAGGGCCGCGTCGCGGAGTACCCGTTCCCCAACGGCATCGGCGCGGAGCACATCGAGCTGCTCGCCGATCAGTGCACGCTGCTCTACGGCCTCGGCAACCGCGTCGCGCGGATGAGCCTCTGCACCGGCCAGGCGCTCGCCGACTTCGCGGCGCTGGCGGCGGGCCAGACCGTCGGCGCGATCCGCAAGACGCCCAACGGCGACGTGCTCGTCGCCGACGGCAGCCAGGTCCTGCGATTCAACGCCGGCGGTGCGCTGCTGATGACCTACCCGTTCGCCGGCGTCACGCACATCGCCCTCACGCTCGACGGCAACAGCTTCTGGGCCGCGGGCGTCAACGCCGGCGTTGCCGAGCTGCGGATGTACGGCGACGGCAACGACATCCCCCTCGGCAATCCGTTGATGACGAGCGCGACCACGCCGCTGGCGGCGAACGATCTCGTCGTCGTCGGCGAATGGCGCGCGGCGGCGCAGGCGAAGGTTCGGCTGCGCGCGAAGCGCTAATAGACGCGGCTCAGCGACAGGGCCCACGTCGTCCGCTGCCGGAACGTCTGGTCCGCGCTGCCGTGGGTCCAGAGCTCGCGGTAGACGCTCGGGGCGACGACCATGCTGCCGAGCGGCATCGATACTTGCAGGCGCGCGCCGCCGTTGCGGAAGCCGGTGCCCTCGTCGACGACGCCGCTCCAGCGGCCCAGCGTCTGGAATTGGCCGTTGAGGCGCGGGTCGATCGTGACGCGGCCGAACTGGATGTGCTCGTGCGTCTTCCCTTCGCGTCCGAGGACGATCGGGTCGGGGACGATGTGGCCGGCGGGGAGCGTCGTGCCGAGGGCGAGGGTCCACTGGTCGCCGGCGGCGACGTCGAGGTCGAGCGACGGATCGGAGAGGCCGCGCAGCGTCTCCGTGCGGTGGTGGATGTCGCCGTACGGCGGCGTGAACGGCGCGCCGTCGAGCGTCGTGTAGCGGACCTTCATCGCCTTCACGTCGTACGGCAAGCGGAGGGAGAGCTCCATTCCCTGGCGCAGGCCGTACTCCGCGGTCAGCTCCGTGTGCGTGAGGCCGAGCGTGACGTGGTGTTCATGCGGCGGGATGAACGGGGTGGCGCATTCCGGCGCGACGTCGGGACACGCGGCGACGTGCCCGGCAGCTCCGCCTCGAAGCCGGCATTCTCGAGCGCCTCGTGGATCTTTTGCGGATCGGGCGAGCCTTCGATCGTGGCCGTCTGCGCCTTCGTGTCCACGCGCACGCTCGTCACGCCCGGAACCGAGGCCAGCGCCTTCGTCACCGGCGGAGCGCACTTCGCGCAGTCGATGCCGAGAACCTTGAACGTGAGCGTGGACGCGAGGAGGAGTGCGATCATTTCAGATGTTCGTCGAACCAGCCGGTGACGCGGCGAGCGATGTCGCGCTTGTCGGCGGGCTTGCTGATGCGGTGCCCTTCGTCCGCGTAGACCACTAACTTCGTTTGCACTTCCAATGATTTCAGGGCGTGCCAGAACTCGAATGACTGCGGGGCGGGGCACTCGCCGTCGCGCTCGCCGACGAGGACGAGCGTTGGCGTCTTCACGTTCTTGATGAAATTGATCGCCGATGCCCGCGCGTACGGGGCGGGATCGTCGTACACCGAGGCGCCGAAGTAGGGGATCATCCACTGATCGATGTCGTTCTCGCCGTAGTAGCTCTGCCAGTTCGAGATGCCCGCGCCGGCGACCGCGGCCTTGAAGCGGTCCGTCTGCGTGACCGCGAACATGGTCATGAAGCCGCCGTAGCTCCAGCCCCAGATGCCGGCGCGGGCCGGGTCGACCGGCGTGGCGGCCGCGGCGGCGTCGATGCCGCGCACGATGTCGCGGAGATCGCCGCCGCCGAAGTCCTTCACATTCGCCTGCACGAATGCCTCGCCGTTGCCGTAGCTGCCGCGCGGATTCGGGAAGAGGACGTAGTAGCCCTTCGTGGAGAGGAACGCGGCGATCTCGTGAGGCCAGTGCGACAGCGTCGCCGAGGCCGGGCCGCCGTGGACCCAGACCACGAGCGGATAGCGGCGGCCGCTCTCGACGCGCGCGGGAGCGAGCAGCCAGCCCTGCACGTCGAGCTCGTCGCTCTTCCACTGCAGCGACGTCGCGGCGCCCCACGTCGCGTGCATCGCTGCGTTCTCGCTCGACACTTTTTTCCACGCCCCGATCGGGCCCGCCCAAACTTCGGGCGGTTGGTGGAACGACGAGCGGATGACCGCGGAGGTCGTGCCGTCGCGGGCGATGGCGGCGCCGACGGCGAACTCCGTGGCGATGTGCTCGCCGCCGCGCCAGAGCGTCTCGCTCGCGCCGTCGCTCACGCCGATGCGCGCCAGCGCGGCGTCGCCGCCGATGATCTCGCCGGCGATCAGATGCGCGGCATCAGCCCACGACAGCGACGTGGCCGTGGCCTTCATGCCGGCGGTGAGATTGCGCGCGGCGCCGGTGGCGGCGTCGATGAGCATGACGTCGCCGCCGGTCACGCCTTCGTCGCTCATCAGTCCTTCGATGAGGGCGATGGACTTGCCGTCGGGCGACCAGCGCGGATCGGCGATCTGCAGCTTCGGCGTGTAGAGCGGTTGCATCGTTCCGCGGGCGACGTCGACGACGTGCAGCTTGGCGATCCAGTAGTTGTTGTCGCCCGATCCCGGCGCCGACTCCGCCGCCAGGCGCGTCGAGTCGGGCGACCAGTCGAAGTGATAGACGTACATGTCGGGCGGCGTGACGATGCGCAGCGTCTTCGTGGCGGCGTCGACGACGGCGACGCGCTGCTCCTCGATCGTGGAGCCGATCTCGCCGACGGCGCGCGACATGGCCTCGAGCGGTCCGGCCGCGCGGCTGGCCTGGGCGATGAAGAGGAAGGCGATCGACTTCCCGTCCGGCGACCAGCGCGGCTCGGCGAGATCGCCGCGGACGTCGGTGAGCTTCGTGCCGCCGGCGAAGAGCTGCTTCTGCTGCTTGCCGCCGAGGTAGGCAAGCTTCCCGTCGGGCGAGAATGCCGGCGCGGTGGCGTCGTCGATGTGCTTCGCGTTCGTGCCGTCGACGTTGGCGACGGTGAGGCCGTGCTCGTCGACGCTCCAGGCCACGCGCTTGCCGTCGGGCGAGATCGCGGCGTGGGCGATCGTTTTGGTTTTGTAGAGATTGTTGAGGAAGTCGTCGTCGGATTTCTGAGCGAACGCGGCGACAGAGAGGAACAGAAGAGCGAATGCTCCCGTGCGCATGGGGCGGGAGTTTAACGGTTCAGGGGACAGGGCGCAGGGGACAGGGGACAGGTGGACCTGTGCCCCGTCCCCTGTGCCCTGTCCCCTCTTACACGATCAATCCCTCGATCTCCGCGGCCGGCCGCGCCGGACTGAAGAGAAATCCCTGCAGGCGATCGCACCCGTTGAGCCGCAGAAATGCGTACTGCTCCTCGGTCTCCACCCCCTCGGCCACGACGTCGAAGCGCAGCGTGTGGGCCAGGCTGATCACGTACGACACGATCGCGGCCGTGGCGTCGTCCGTCGTCACGTCGCGCACGAACGTCTGGTCGATCTTCACCGTGTCGATGGGGAAGCGCTTCAGGTAGAGCAGCGACGACTGTCCGGTGCCGAAGTCGTCGATGGCGATGCCGACGCCGTGCTCCTTCAGCTCGCGCAGCACCTGCAGGATCAGGTCGATGTTCTGCACGGCCACGCTCTCGGTGATCTCGATCTGCAGCGACGAGGGCGGGAGGGCGTGGCGCAGCAGCGTGTCGGCCACGACGCGCGTGAACGTCGGCTGCTGCAGCTGCGGCGCGGAGATGTTGATGGCGGCTTTGAGCGCGGAGAGGCCGGCGTCGTGCCAGCGGCGGAGCTGGGCGCAGACTTCGCGCACGACCCACTCGCCGATCGGCACGATCAACCCGGTCTCCTCGGCGAGCGGAATGAAGTCGGCCGGCGGCACGAGGCCGCGCGTCGGATGGTTCCAGCGGATCAAGGCCTCCACGGAGACGGGGCCGCGGCGCGTGCGGTCGTACACCGGCTGGTAGTGCAGCTCGAGCTCGCGGCGCTCCAGGGCGTGGTGCAGGCTCTGCTCGATGGCCAGGCGGCGGACGTAGCGCTCGTTCATGCTGGCGGTGAAGAGCTGGGCCTGATTGCGGCCGAGCTCCTTGGCGCGATACATGGCGCTGTCGGCGGACTTCAGGAGGGCCTCGACGTCGAAGCCGTCGTTCGGGAAAAGGCTGATGCCGATCGAGGCCGTGACGAAGAGCTCGTGGCCGTCGACGCGGAACGGGCGCGCCAGCGAGTGCAGAATCTTGCGGGCCACGCCGGCAACGGCGTCGCTGCCGCCGACCTCGTTGAGGAGCAGGGTGAACTCGTCGCCGCCGAGGCGGGAGATCGTGTCGGAGGCGCGCACGCAGGCCTGCAGGCGCTCGGCGACCTGGGCCAGGAGCTTGTCGCCGACGGAGTGCCCGAGCCCGTCGTTGACGAGCTTGAAGTGATCGAGGTCGAGGTAGAGGACCGCGAGCGCGCGGCGGTTGCGCGTGGCCTGGGCGATGGCGGTGACGACGCGGTCGCGGAAGAGGAGGCGGTTCGGCAGGCCGGTGAGGGCGTCGTAGTAGGCCTGATATTCGAGCTGCTTCTCGGTTGCCTTGCGCTGACTGATGTCGCGGTAGTTGACGACGATGGCGCCGACGCTCGGCTCGTGCAGGAGGTTTTGGGCGAAGCCCTCCAGCCACACCCAGTTGCCGCTTTTATGGAGAAACCGAAGCTCGCCCTGGAGCTCGCGGCTCGGTGCCTCCAGGAGATTGGCGAAGAGCTGGCGCGTGCTCTGGCGCTCGCGGGGATGGACGAAGCCGAGGATGCTGGCGCCGAGGAGATCGCGCTCGTCGTAGCCGAGGAGGCGTTCGGTGGAGGCGCCGGTGTAGGAGAAGGCCAGGCTCTGGTCGAGGAGGACGACGCCGCTCCAGCTCTTCTCGACGATGGCCCGGAAGCGCTGCTCGCGCCGTTCCAGCTCGCTCTGGGCGCGGCGGCGCTCGGAGATGTCGCGGATGAAAGCAGTGAAGGTCTGCTCGTCGCCGCCGCCGACGGGATCGACGGTGATCTCGATGGGGAAGTCTTCGCCGCCGGCGCGGCGGCCGAGCGCTTCGATGCGGCGGTGCGCGCCGGCCAGAGAGGGGAGGAGGCCGTCGGGCAGCCGCCGGCCGAGGACGTCGCGCCCCGGCATCCCGAAAATGGCCTCGGCCTGCGGGTTCCACTCGATCACGTGCTCGTCGCGGTCGACGGTGACGACGGCGTCGAGCGTGGAGTCGATGAGCTGCTTGAGGCGCGACTCCGATTTGCGCAGGGCCTGCTCGGTGCGGTAGCGCTCCAGCGCTTCGCCGAGAAGGCTGGCGGTGGAGCGGAGGAAGGCGATCTCGTAGTCGGCCAGGAGGCGCTCGGCCGAGCACAAGGCCAGGAGGACGCCGAAGACCCCCGAGGCGGTGGGGATGACGACGCCGGCGCCGCCGCGGACGCCGTGGTAATCGCGCAGGTGCGACGACTTGAAGCGCGTCTCGTCGTCGGCGCCGTTGAAGATGACGGGCGTGCCGGCCACGGCGATATACATGGCCACGGACTCGTTCTCTTCGTCGTCGCGCTCGCAGTGATTGAAGGTGGCGTTCGAGCCGATGGAGGCGCGCAGCACGGTGCGCCCGGCGGGAGTGATCTCCAGGACGCGGCAGTGATCGACGCCGAGGGTCAGCTCGACGAGGGCGCAGGCCTGGCCGAGAAGGATGTATGGATCGACGCCTGTCAGGGCTGCCTGCCCGAGCTCGGCGACGGCCGTCTCCTGGCGGTCGCGAGCCTCGATCTCGGCGCGCAGGCGGGCGAGCTCCGTGCCGCCGTCCGGCCTCCCGCCGGGGACGAGGTGGAACGGTTGTTTTGGATCGATGACGGGAGTGTACATTGACCAGTCGGATTAGTCCATGTAGTCTATTCGAATGCGGCAGGCAAAGGTCTGGCAGCTCCACGAGGCAAAAGCGCGGTTCAGCGAGCTATTCCGGCAAGTCCGCGCGGACGGTCCCCAGCGGGTCGTCAAGCATCGAGGGGAGGCGGTGGTGATCATTCGCGCCGAGGAATTCGACCGGGCCGGCGAGATCGACCGTCAGCCGGAGTCGCTCCTCGAGTTCTTTCGGACCGCGCCCGGCGGCCACGCTCTCGACCTGCGCCGGAAACGCGATTCCACGAGACGGATCAAGTGGTAGCGGCATTCTCGGGCTATCTGCTGGACACGAACGTCATCTCTGAATTGATGAAGCCGCGGCCGGCCCGGGCGGTTGCGGCCTGGATCGTGTCCACTCCCGAAGAGTTGATGCACCTCAGCGTGATCACCGTCGGGGAGATTCGAAAAGGAATCGACCTACTCGACGCGGACGAGCCTAAGCGAGCGGCGTTACAGAGTTGGCTGGATCACGATCTGCGCGTGCGCTTCGCCGGCAGGCTTCTTCCATTCGACGAGTGGGTTGCGGAGCGATGGGGGCAGCTCGAGGCTCTGGCGAGGCGGCAACGGATCGCTCTGCCAACCGTCGACGCGCAGTTGGCGGCGACGGCGATGCATCACGGTCTGACCTTCGTCACGCGCAACACGTCGGACTTTCGCTCCACCGGCGTTTCCCTCTTCAATCCGTGGCACGGGGCGTGATCCAGCTCACGCTTCCTTCGAATCATCGTCCGTATACTCCCGCCCGACAAACACAGACGTGGGCAGCACACGAGGGGGCGTACAGCCCCCTTTGTGTTTCTGGCCGCAGGGAGGCGCGGGTGGTGCGAACGCTGAAGGTTGCATCAATCGTTGCGGCGGTGGCTCTTCTCGCCGCGTGCCGTGGTCATCGCGAGACCGTTACGGGTGACTACGGCATGGGAACTGTTTCTGGGCAGATTGTGATGGCGTCGGGGATGGTGAACGCGAGCCCGGCCGGGGTGCGGGTGGAGGTTGGCGGCACGGGGATGTCGGCGGTGGTCGGGGCCGACGGCCGGTTCGCGTTCGCTGGTGTGGGGGAAGGGGCGGAGCTCATCTTCCAGCGCCCAAGTGACGGCGTGAACGCTCGGCTGAGTCTCGCCAGCACGAGCGCGCCGGTCGTCGTGGAGCTCTCGCAGAGCGTGGCCACGCTGGCGTCGCATCGCCGGGCTTCGCCCTCGGTGCCGCAGCAGCAGATCGAAGGGCTCATCACCGCGGTCGGCGCCTCGTCGATCACCGTGCACGACTCGCACGGCAAGGACGACGTCCTGCAGGTCACCGACCAGACCGTCATTCGCAAGGGCGGCACGACGCTCACGCTGGCCGACCTGAAGACCGGCTGGCGCGTGCATGTGGCCGCGACCGACACGGCGAACAACACCAAGACGGCCGTGCTCGTCATCGTCCAGGACGAGAACGACAGCGAGGACGACCACGGCAACGTCGGCCAGATCATGACCGCGAACGGCACGATCAAGAGCGTCGGCACCGGCAGCCTCGTGGTGACGACGGTGCCGAAGGGCGACGTCACCGTCAACGTCGACGCGAACACGATCATCCGCAAGCAGGGCGCGGTCATCCAGCTCGCCGACCTCAAGGTGGGCGACCAGGTCAACACGATGGGGCAGCGCGTCGACGATCACACCCTGCTGGCGCGGCAGATCGAGGTGCGCGGCGTTGGCCAGAAAGAGCCGCAGGAGATGTCGGCCGAGGGGACGGTGAAGTCCGTCGGCAGCGACAGTCTGGTCGTCACCACGCACAACAACGGCGACGTGACGGTGCAGGTCGACGCGAGCACGGTCATTCGCAAGCAAGGGAGCACGATCCACCTCGGCGACATCAGCGCCGGCGACGACGTCTCGGCCGAGGGCACGAGGGTCGACGACCATACCCTGCTGGCGCGGCAGATCGAAGTGCACGGGGGTGGCGGGAGCGGCGGGCATCACTGACGTATAAGGAGTTGTCCGCGATCGCGAAGGCTGCCGGGGCCGCTCGGCAGCCTTTTTTATTTGCTCGCCATTTCTGCCGTTTGTGCTTATCATGGCCCTCCGGTCCATCGGAGACAGCACTTTGAGGGTGGCAGCCCCTTGCTCCGGTACT
>JBKOUP010000386.1:0-4212 GCA_046723495.1 Acidobacteriota bacterium | reverse complement strand
GGCCACGACCGCGTACTCGATCACCTCCATCAGCGACGCTTCGTGCAGCGGCGGTGCGAGCGCGCCGCTCCTGATCACCGTCGCGCAAAAGCCGCAGATCAGCGAGGAGCCGCGGAGCACGGCGGTCATGGCGAACACCGTGGCCACGCTCACGGTCACGGCCACCGGCGACCACCTCACGTACCAGTGGTTCGAAGGGGCGAGCGGCGACACCTCGAAGCCGCTCGGCGAACAGTCGTCGACGTTGCGCACGCCGGCGGTCACGCAGGCCACGAGCTACTGGGTCCGCGTGTCGAGCGCCTGTGGCAGCACCGATTCGGCCGCGGCCATCGTTGCGCCGGCGCGGACGCGCGCCACCAGGCACTGAACATCAGCGCGCGCCCCATTTACACGGCGGCTCGGCTATCTCCAGTAAAATGCGCCGGCTTTGAAGATCCTCGTCACCGGCGCGGCCGGATTCATCGGATATCACCTCTGCCAGCGGCTTCTGGAGCGCGGCGACGACGTCGTCGGCGTCGACAACGTCAACGACTACTACGACCCGCGGCTCAAGGAAGCGCGGCTGGAGATGCTGCGCCGCTCTGCGCGTTTCCGCTTCGAGCGCCTCGACATCGCCGACGCCAATTCCATGCGCGCGCTTTTCGCCGGGGCGCGGCCGCAGCGCGTCGTGAACCTCGCCGCGCAGGCCGGCGTCCGCTATTCGCTCATCAATCCGCAGGCGTACGTCGACGCGAACCTGCAGGGATTTCTCAACGTCCTCGAAGGCTCGCGCCACAATGGCGTCGAGCACCTCGTCTTCGCTTCGTCGAGCTCCGTCTACGGCGCGAACACCGCGCAGCCGTTCTCCGAGCACCACAACGTCGACCACCCCGTGTCGCTCTACGCCGCCACGAAGAAGGCCAACGAGCTGATGGCGCACACGTACGCGTCGCTCTTCCGGCTGCCGTGCACGGGGCTGCGCTTCTTCACCGTGTACGGACCGTGGGGGCGGCCGGACATGGCCCTTTTCAAGTTCACGCGCGGCATCCTCGGGGACGAGCCGATCGACGTCTACAACTACGGCAACATGATCCGCGACTTCACCTACGTCGACGACATCGTCGAGGGCGTCGTGCGCGTGATCGACGCCGTGGCCTCGCCCGATCCGGCCTGGAGCGGCGACGCTCCCGACCCGGCCCGGAGCTTCGCGCCATACCGCGTCTTCAACATCGGCAACAACCGGCCGGTGCCGCTGCTCGACTTCATCGCCGCGCTGGAGGAGGCCCTCGGCAAGAAGGCCAAGATGAACCTGATGCCGATGCAGCCCGGCGACGTGCCGTCGACGATGGCCGACGTCGGCGAGCTCGAGGCGGCGGTCGGCTTCCGCCCGTCGACGACGATTCGCGAAGGGATCGGCCGCTTCGTAAACTGGTACAAGGAGTATTACGGGATCCACGATGACCACGTCTCTCGCACCGCAAACGGTTGACGCGCTGCTCGACTCCATCCGCAGCCGTGCCGCCCGCGTCGGCGTGATCGGCCTCGGCTACGTCGGACTGCCGCTCGTCCTTCTCTTCGAGGAGGCGGGCTTCCCGGTTCTCGGCTTCGACGTCGACACGAAGAAAACCGAGATGCTCAGCCGCGGCGAGACCTACATCCGCCACATCGGCAGCGACCGCATCGCCAAGGCCTTCGCCAACGAGCGCGTCTTCGCCACCGCCGACTTTGACCGGCTCGCGGAGTGCGATGCCATCCTCATCTGCGTCCCGACGCCGCTCGGCGCACACCGCGAGCCCGACCTCAAGTACATCCGCATCACCGCCGAGCAGATCGCGCGGCGCCTGCGGCCGGGGCAGCTCGTGGTCCTGGAATCGACGACGTATCCGGGCACGACGCGCGAGGAGCTCCTGCCGCGCTTCGAGGCCCGCGGCCTCGTCTGCGGCCGCGACTTCTTCCTCGGCTTTTCGCCGGAGCGCGAAGATCCCGGCAACGAGCGCTTCAACACGAAGAACATCCCCAAAGTCGTCGGGGGCATGGACGCGGCGTCGCTGCGCGCGGCAGTCGAGCTCTACGGCTCCATCATCGACAAGATCGTGCCGGTGTCGTCGCCCGAGGTCGCGGAGTCGGCGAAGCTGCTGGAGAACATCTTCCGCGCCGTCAACATCGCCCTCGTCAACGAGATGAAAGTCGTCTTCGAGCGGATGGGCATCGACGTCTGGGAAGTCATCGAGGCAGCCAAGACGAAGCCGTTCGGCTTCATGCCGTTCTATCCCGGGCCGGGACTGGGCGGGCACTGCATCCCGCTCGATCCGTTCTATCTGACGTGGAAGGCGGCCGAGTACGGGACGTGGGCGCGCTTCATCGAACTTGCGGGGGAGATCAACACGGCCATGCCGCGCTACGTCGTCGACCGCACGGTCGAAGCGGTCAACAAGCACGGCAAGAGCATCGTCGGCGCGACCGTGCTGGTCATGGGACTCTCGTACAAGCCCGACATCGACGACGACCGCGAGTCGCCGTCGTTCGAGCTGATCGAGCTGCTGCAGGAGCGCGGCGCGACGGTGTCCTACTGCGATCCGTTCGTGCCCGTGGCCCGGCGCGGGCGGAAGCACGACCTCGGCCTGGAGTCGATCCCGTGCACCGCCGAAGCCCTCGGCAACTACGACGCCGTCGTCGTCTCCACACCGCACACGCAGTTCAAGGACCCGGCGCTCTGGTCGCGCGTGCGTTTGGCCGTCGACACGCGCAACATCGTGCCGCGCGGCCTGGCCGGCCTCGACGTGGTGAGGGCATGATGCGCAAGGGAATCATCCTCGCCGGCGGCTCCGGAACGCGGCTGTATCCGATCACCTCGGTGGTCTCGAAGCAGCTCCTGCCGGTCTACGACAAGCCGATGATCTATTACCCGCTGACGACGCTGATGCTGGCGGGGATCACGGAGATCCTAATCATCACCACGCCCGAGGACCAGCCGCTGTTCCAGCGCCTCCTCGGCGACGGCTCGCAGTGGGGGATCCATCTGCAGTTCGCGGCCCAGACGCATCCCGGCGGCCTGGCGCAGGCGTTCCTCATCGGCCGCGAGTTCGTCGGCGGGGATCCGAGCTGCCTGATCCTCGGCGACAACATCTTCTACGGCCACGGTCTGACCGAGTCGCTGCGCCGCGCCAGCGCGCGCGCGGCCGGCGCGACGGTGTTCGCCTACCGCGTGCATGACCCGGAGCGCTACGGCGTGGTGGAGTTCGACGACTCCGGCCGCGCCATCAGCATCCTGGAGAAACCGAAGCAGCCGCGCTCGAACTTTGCGGTGACGGGGCTGTACTTCTACGACGAGACCGTGTGCGACCTCGCCGCGGCGCTCAAGCCTTCCTTGCGCGGGGAGCTGGAGATCACCGATCTCAACCGGCGTTATCTCGAGATCTCGCAGCTCGAAGTGGAGACGCTCGGCCGCGGCTTCGCTTGGTTCGACACGGGGACGCAGGAGTCGCTCCTCGGCGCCGCGAATTTCGTCGAGCAGGTCGAGCTCCGCCAAGGGCTGAAGATCGCCTGCCCGGAGGAGGTCGCCTACCTGCTCGGCTGGATGTCCGCCGACGAGGTGCGCCGGGAGGCGGAGCGGCTCAGCAAGAGCACGTACGGCGAGTACCTGCTGCGGGTGCTCGAGCAGTCGCCGGGCGTCGTGGTCTAGCCGGCGCGGCCGGCGGCGTCGCTTGCCCAAGGCCGCCGCGCGATCTTCGCCTGAGGCGTGTTCTGTCGCGCAGACTCCTAACGCGTCCTCAGTGCTTGACGGCGCGAGGGTGTTGGGGCTCGCGCAGCGCGACGACGAGGACGTCACCGTCCATCGTCGTCAGCATCATCGGAACGCGGTCGTTGCCGATCGTGGCGAAGTGCGCCGTGCCGTCCGCCATCGAGCGGAAGCTCTGCACGACGAACGGCGCGTCGGGCGAAACGGCCACGCTGCCGCCCACCACCCGTCGCAGCACGACCCATTTGAAGCTGTTGCTTGCCGTCGGAATCACCAGCACGTGGGCGTCGCCGTTGGCGAGCACCATGGCCGAGGCGGCGCAGTTCCACGTTTCGCAGGCGTCGGCGAGCCATATGAAGCCGGTCGTGAAGCAGGGACAGGGGTCGTCGGCCACGGCGGCCGCGGCCGAGACGGTCAGGAGAAGGGCGAGGACGAGCGCTTTGATGCCTTTGGACATGGGAATCTCCTATCGCGGGCCGGTGCCATGCCAGTTG
>JBKOUP010000356.1:0-7129 GCA_046723495.1 Acidobacteriota bacterium | reverse complement strand
ATGATTGCACGGCGCCGATCAGACGTCCCATCTCTCCCGCCAGCGGCTGGACGACATCGATGTCGTGCACGCGTCCGTCCGTGCCAACCGTTAGCGCCAGCTTGGCGTGCCCGTGCCCGCGCAGCGGCGGTACCGGTTGGTACTCCGGCACCGGCTGCGTCTGCGCGATGTGCGGCGTCGTCGCTACCCGATGCGGACGCGGGATGCGCGGCGGCTCTGTCTGCTCGTTGCCGTACACCGAGCCGGTGACGGAGCGCGGATCGACCGTCTGCAACGGCGGCGGCTGCGGCGGCGGCACAAGCTGGCCATATTGCGTCGACGTCATCGCCGTTGCGTCGGTGCTCATCGCGCCGCTGATCGTCGTCGTCGCCGGCTGCTCGAGCGGTCCCGGCGGCGGGCTGTTGTCGGGCACGAGCGGGACGTTCGCGGACGGCGGCGCCGCGGGCGCCTGCGTCGCCACCGCCGATGCCGGCGTCGCGTTCGGCTGCTGCGCGGCCTTCACCTCGCTCGGCTCGAAGCCGTGGATCAGCGATCCGATGACGAAGGCGATGATCAGCAGCGCGGCGAACGCGATCGCGCCGAGGACGTTGCGGTTCCAATGGTGTTCCGGCTGGGGCGGCGCGGCGGGGGCGGCTTCGGCCGCCGGTTGAGGTCGCGGGGCTGGCTTTTCGGCCTGCCACCAGTTGCAGTAAAGGCACGATTTCGCGGCCGTATCGATGCCCCGGCCGCAATTGACGCACTGCTTCTTTTCGCTCATCTATCGGCGGAACGCTGCAACCGCCGTACCGCTTCGTCCCAGACGAGCACGCCGTCCGAAACAATCGCAAATGACTGAGGACGAATACCTTTCGCGACGACCGTGCTCTTCTCTTTCGCGACACGGTAGAGCGTCCCGCTGCTCGTGTCGTACGCAAATAACACATTTCCCCGGGGGAGGACGCGATCGACGCCGGTGGGAAAGTCGGAGTTGCGGTTCGGACGAATGCCGAGGCCGAGCAGCCCGCGCAAGAAACCGCGGGCGAAGGCCTGGCCGAACGACTGCGCGCCCTCGATCATCCAGACGCGCTTCGCGGAGGGATCGGCGACGGCGAGGGCATGCGACGGAGTGAAGGCGACCGCGACCGGGACGGCGCCCACAGCGGTCTCGCCCGCGGACTTCATCGAAGCCAGCGCGACGACGCGCACCTTCGCCTCGCGCGGATAGACGAAGTAGGCGTTTCCGCGATCGATCTGGAAATCGGAGGCGAACGGCGCGACGGCGGTGCTGCGCGCGACGGCGAAGGGCGTCGTGGTGATCTCCTGCAGAAGGCCGGCGGTACGCGAGTAGACGTAGAGGCGGCCGGCCGCTTCGCGAAGGAATGCCGGATCGGCGGCGGTGTTGATGGACGCCCTCGCGCCGTCCGCGCCGATCCGTTCGAGGGCTCGAGCGTCACGCTCGAGGAGATAAAGCGCGCTGCCGGCGAAGAGGCCCGCTACCGGCGTCTCGCCGCACGAGATCGTCATGCCCCGGCCGCTGCCGAGCTCGACGACGCGCACGCTGCTGGAGAGAGCATCGAGGACGGCCACGCGCTCGCTGCCGGCCACGATCGACGTCGGCATCCCGACGCCGTCGGTAGTCCATACGACACCGGTGCCGGCGGCGTTGAAAAGCTGAACCGTGTTGTCGTGGGCGACGACGATGCCGCGGGGGGTGGTGGCGACGATCTGCGCCTGCGCGGCGGCGACAAACCAGAAACCAGAAACCAGAAACCAAAACGCTTTCATCGGATCGGCTCCAGGCGGATGGGCTCGAGGAGGAGGCCGTCGGCGCCGTCGACGTCGGTGACGCCGAGGACGCGGTAGACGAGGCGCAGCGGCGTGTTCGCGGTGAACGTGCCGTCGAAAATCGTCGGCTCCCCGAATCGAAACGGAACGCCTTCGATCATCCCGCTCTCGAACACCGTCGTTTCTGGTTTCTGGTTTCTGGTTTCTGGTTTGAACGTCGCCGTGCCCGCGAGCGTCATCCGGTCGAGCGCCGCGCGCTGCTCCGGCGTCAGTTTCAGTCCCAGCAGTTGCCGCAGCTCCGCGCCGCTCGGCTGCGCCGTGGCGTTGCCCCGCGCGAGGAACGCCGGCACGCCGCTCGCGTGCTCCTCCGTTTCCCGTCGCAGCTGGCGCAGCGTATCGTTTTCGGGGAAGCGCGCCAGCAGCGCATCGAGCGTGGCGCGCGCGGCGCGCGTCTCCCCGGCGTGCAGTTGCTGGAGCGCGCGGCGCACCTCCGCGCCCGTGCTCGTCTCGTCCGGGGCGGGCGGGTGGGCGTGGTCGAGGTAACGCTGGTAATCGCGAATCAGCGGGAGCGAGAACGGATTCGCGTCGAACGCCGCGGCGTAGTAGCTGTCGCCGGCGAGGCGGGCCATCGCCGCGAGCGCGGTGGGGTCGTCGCTGCGCGACTTCAGGACGCTCTCGTACGTGGCGCGGGCGTCGCCGAGGTCGCCGCGTTTTTCGTACAGCGATGCCAGGCGGAGCTGCGCCCGATTCAGCAGCGAGACATACGCCGCCTCGTCGCCGCGCGCGGTCGAATAGATCTCGAACGACTCGTTGCGGACGACCGCGGACTTCAGCGGATCGAACGCGCTCGACTTCAGCGAGGCCACGACGCTGCGCAGGAGCGGGACGTCGTCGCTGAACGTCGCGAGCGAATATTGATAGATGGCCAGGTCGAGGCGGTTCGCGATCGTCGGCGACTTCTGCACGTCCGCCTCCGCGATCGCCACCGCGTTCCGCGCGGCGCTCGCCGCCTTCGCGGTCTTGTGCAGCAGCGACATCGTGCTCGCGTAGAGGTTCCACGTCTTCGCCGAGTCGCTCGTGTAGCGCAGCGCCTCCTCGGCCAGGTCGAACGCCCGTGTATCGCGCCCAAGCTTTCCCTCGGTCAGCGCCGCGTACGACGTCGCCGTCGCGTAGCGCGTCATGTCCGAGTCGCGGCGGGCCTCGAGGCGCTCGCGCGTGGCGACGTCGAGCGCCTTCGTGTACTCCGCCGTCGCCAGCGCCGTCTCGTTGCGCGCCAGGCGGAGATCGCCGAGGTTCAGGCGCGCCGAGAGCTGGGCGACGAAGGATTTGGACGACGCGAGCTGCTGCTCCATCTGGGCGATCTCGAAGTCGGAGGAGATGCGGGACTGCTGGGCGGACGCAGGCAGGGCCAGTGCCACCGTCATGCTGAGCAAAGCGAAGCATCTCGTCGACGAGATCCTTCGCCCTCTGCGGGGCTCAGGATGACGATGGCTCATCGGGCGAAGTAGCCCTTCCGCGCGTTCACGATCTCCACGCCGCGCGTCGCCGGCTTGATCGAGATCGCCCGCCACCCGGCGGCGTTGCCGTGGCTTTGATAGACGAGCGTGTAGCGCGAGTTGATGTCCTCGAGGATCCGGCGCAGCTCGCGGTCGATCGTGGCCGCGCCGGCGCGGGCGATGACGCCGCCGGTGTTCCGCGCGGCCTCGTCGAGGAAGCGGCTGTCGCGGCCGAGGACGATGGCGTCGACGACCATCTTCGTCCCGCTGATCTTGCGCAGCGCCTCCTCCTCGGAAGTCAGGCTGTTGCGGTCGCCGCCGTCGGTGACCACGATCGCGTACGTCCGCTCCGGCGAGGCGATCGAGCTCAGCGCGTCGCGCAGCGCCGTGCCGCCGCTCGGCTCCACGTCGCGCACCTGCGCCAGCGGCTGGGCCTTCATCACATTGTGGTTGAAGAGCACGACCTCGGCGCGGTCGCCGGGACGAAGCATCGTCGACTCGCTCCCGATCGCGCGCAGCGCCGCCGACAGCTTGCCGTCGCCCATCGACAGCGAGCGGTCGACGACGAAGACGAAACGCGCCGGGCCGCGCTCCGCGCGCACGTCGCGGACCGCCTGCTCCACCGCGTTCTCCGTCACGCGCAGGTCGGCGGGGCGCAGCGGCCGCTGCGAGCGCACGCGCATCGGCACTTCCACGAGGTCGACGTTCATCGTCTCGGCCGCGGTCAGCGCCGCTGTCAGCACTTTCGCGCTCTCCGTCGTCCGATAGCCGTTGGAAAAAACCGTGGCGGAGATCTCGTGGCCGGCCAGCGACGTGCCGAAGTCGTGCGCGATGCGGTACGGCGGCTTGCGGGCGACGCCGGCCAGCACGCCGTCGATGAAGAACTCGACGCGGTCGACGTTCGCCGCCGTCGTGGTGACCTCGATCGGCAGCACGCCGACGGCCCGCGCTCCCTGCTGCGGGGAGAGGAACGTCACGGCGAGCAGCCACGGCAGGAGCGCGTTCACGCAACGCGCAACCGCGCGCCGGGCATGAGTTAATCCTAGAATGTGCGCACACATGCTCGCTCCTGACTCGTACCTCGGTCCGTACAAGCTGTTCGCGCGCATCGGCGCGGGCGGGATGGGCGAGGTGTGGAAGGGCGAGGACACGCGCCTCGGCCGGACGGTGGCGATCAAGGTGCTGCCGCCGTCGGTGGCGCTCGACGTCGAGGCCACGGCGCGCCTGCGCCGCGAGGCCCGCACGGCCGCGCAGCTCTATCACCCGAACATCGCCATGATCCACTCCATCGAGCAGGAGGGCGACCGGATCTTCATCGTAATGGAGTACGTCGAGGGGGAGCCGCTGTCGAAGATCATCGCCCGCGGCGCGCTCTCCGAGGCCGAGCTCTGTCGCATCGGACGCGGCGTCGCCGATGCGTTGGCCGAGGCGCATGGGAAGGGAATCGTCCACCGCGACATCAAGCCCGACAACATCATCGTCAAAGGCTCGCGGGTGAAGGTGCTCGACTTCGGCATCGCCAAGCAGGTCGGGCCGCCGGCGACGTCGCAAGACGCGCCGACGACGTTCATGACCCAGCAGGGGATGATCCTCGGCACGGTGCACTACATGTCGCCCGAGCAGGCCCTCGGAAAAAATCTCGACGGGCGCACGGACATCTTCTCGCTCGGCGTGGTGCTGTACGAGGCCTCGACGGGGAAGCTCCCCTTCACCGGCGAGACCGCCACCGAGACGATGATGCACATCATCCGCGACGATCCGCCCGACCCGGCCAAGATCAACAACGCCATCTCGCCGGGGATGAAGGCGATCATCGACAAGTGCCTGCGCAAGAATCGCGAGGAGCGCTTCGCGTCGGCGGGCGATCTGTCCACGGCGCTCGAGCAGCAGCTCGGACAGGCCTCGACGGACCCGTACACGGCCGCGGCGACGCAGATGCGCGCGGCGCCGACGGTGATCGATCGCGCGCCCGCACCCGCACCGGCGCGGCCGAAGCGCGGCCGCTGGCTGTGGCTGACCCTCGGCGCGATCCTGCTGGCGGCGGGAATCATCGGCGCGATCGCCTCGCGCACGGTGACCTCGGGGACGCCGCCGCCTGCGCCGAAAACGGAGACCGCGCCGCCGCCTGCGCCGACGACAACGACCGCCGTCACCGTCACCGCCCCCCCGCCCCAGATCATCGAAACGAAGCCGACGACAACGACCTCCGCCGCCGCGCCGAAACACGAGGAGCTGACGGCGACGACGGCGTCCACCGCCCCGCCGCCGCCCGTCCCGCAACCGCAGCCGCCGCCGCCACCCGATGCGCGCGCGCACTTCCAGGGAGGCCAGCGGGCCATGTACGACCGCAACTTCGCCGTTGCCCGCGCCGAGTACGAGGCCGCGTGGCTCGACAAGGAGCACCTCGACCCGCACGACCGCCACTTCGTCCGCCTCGGCATGGCCGTCGTCAACGGCAATCGCTTCGAGGCCCGGAAGGTCGGCGCCGAGATCGAGCGCCTCTGGCCCGGCGATCCCGAGCTCGAGCGGATCAAGCGCGAGTTCGGCACCGAGGGTCCGGAGCCGGGACGTCAGCCGCTGCGCCCGCGGTGGCGGAAACCGTAACCCTTCTGAAACGAATTGCATCTTTCCATCACTACTCATCAGGTCCGACCGTGGACCGGAAAGAGAGTGAGATGCAATGAAGATCACTAAAGCCCTGCTATGGCTCGCCGTCGTTTGTTGCAGTGTCTGGACGCGAAGCGCACTCGCCGAGGCGCACTGTTTCTGCAAAATCTCGTGCGCGAATCTCATCGGCCAGTCGAGCGCATCGTCGGTCGTCAGAGACCTCGGCACGCTGTTCACCTACAAGGGAATCGACCCGCAGAAGGAATCGAATCAGATCGATTGCAACCACAAGTGTCAGGACGCCGCCAACTCGCTGGTCGGCGCGCAGGCCATTGCCGGCGCGGCGTGCTCCATCGGCTGCCCGAACGGTTCCCACGTCATCGCGTATAGCGCCGTCGGCACCAAGACCTATCGCGTGGCTCGCGAGATCGGCGTCCTCACAAACAAGCCCGCCGTGTCACAGACGGTTTGCAAGTGCCCGACGGGTTGGACGTGCAACGGATGCTCGCCGCAAGTCGACGGCGGCATTACCACCGACGGCAAATGCAAGAAGTTGGCATGCCAACCGGACACGATTTCTCCGCCGCCGCCTGACGGCACCCCGATCGGAACGTGGGGCTTCAGCTGGGGGAACGCGTTCATCGCCTGGGGAACAACGGCGAATGGAGGCGCTCCCACCTGCAAAACGACCGTCATTCAGACGGCAGCCTGCAAGTTCTAGGAGATTGCCATGCGGGAGGTGATGAGATTCCGCCACGCGCTCGTGATGATGGTCGCGGTGCTTGCCAGTACCGGCGCCTCCGCGGGCGAGATCACCAGGGCCGAGCTCGAGAAAGCGTTGCGCGACAATCCCGACGTTCTCATCGAGACGATCAAGGCGAATTCGAAAGCGATCTTCGAGATCCTCGCCAAAACGGCGCTCGACGAACAGGCCCGCGTACGCCAGGAGGCGGAGGAGGCCGAGCGCAAGGCATACGAGGCATCGTTTCGGAATCCGCTCGTGCCGGCCATCGATGACGCAACGCGGATGCGTGGCCGCAAAGACGCCAAGTACACGCTGGTCGAGTATGGCGACGTCCAATGTCCCTACTGCGCCGCCGGCTACCAGATCGTCGAGGAGCTCCGGAAAGAGCACGCCGACGAATTGCGCTTTGTTTTCAAGCACCTCCCGCTTCCCTTCCACCCCCAAGCAATGCCGGCGGCGCAGTGGATTGAAGCCGTCGCGCTTCAATCGCCCGACAAGGCCTGGCAGTTCTTTGACC
>JBKOUP010000235.1:0-11146 GCA_046723495.1 Acidobacteriota bacterium | reverse complement strand
CTCTACGCCGGCTCCCTCGACGGCGGAGCGCCGAAGCTCGTCGTGGAGAAGGCGTCGAACGCCGCGATCGTTGGGGACCGGCTGCTGTTCGTCCGCAACGGCACACTCGTCGCCCTGTCATTCGACGAGAAAACGCTGACGGTCAGCGGCAAACCGGTCGATCTGATCGAAGGGATCGAGTCCTACAACCCGCGCGACCTGGCCAATTTCTCGGTGGCCGGCGGCACGATCGTCTACGTGTCGGTGGCCGAGCACCTGGCGAAGATCGGCGTGTTCGACCGCCTGGGGCGCCAACTCGATCTGAAAGGGCAACCGGCCGACTATCACGTTCTCGACGTCTCGCGCGACGGCAAGCAGATCGCCGTGTCCATCGGCCAGTACTCGAGCTCGGACATCTGGCTCATGCAGCGCGACGGCAACGTTCCGACGCGCCTGACCTTCGTACGGGGATTGGAGCCGCGCGCCGTTTTCTCGCCGGATGGGAAGCGCCTGGCCATGGCCTTCTACGAGTCGCCGGCGTCGAAGGTGGTGATCCGCACGCTCGACGGCAGCGCCCCCGACGACGCCGTCGACCTCGGCCCGTGGTGCCGCATCACCAGCTGGTCGGCGGACGGAAACAATCTCATCGGCGACGTGCAGAACGCCACGACCAGTCACGACGTCGTCCGTTACGACTTCGGACAACGAAAGGCCTTCGACGTCGTGAGGACGGCCAACGACGAGTTGATGGGGGCGCTCTCGCCGAACGGAAAATGGCTGGCCTACGTGGCGACGGAGTCGGGCGTCGACCACGTTTACGTGACGTCGTTCCCGCAAGGCCGCGGAAAATGGCAGGCCAGCCCGGAAGGGGGCGGCTTCCCGCGCTGGTCCGCCGATGGCAAGCAACTCTACTTCGAGAGCGGCGGAAAGCTCTTCGTGACGGACGTCCACGAGGGTGCCGTTCCGGAATTCAGCCTTCCAGCCGCGGTGCCGGTGGCGGTCGAGTCGGTGACCGTCAACGGCTACGCGGTCCTCGACGACGGCAAGATCATGGCTCCCGTACGCCTCGGCGAGCCGCCCCGCAAAACGGTGCACCTCATCACGAACTGGAAGCCGTAAGAAGACTTTCGTTACGGCATCGCCATGCGGTCCGCGAGCGACGCCAGCGCCTGGCTGATTCCCGCGGCGACCTGCGCGGAGTCGAGCGACGGAATGTTCACCACGATGCGATCGTGATGCGCCACGTCCGCCCGTCCCGGCTCGTGCACGGTCCAGCGCGCGTCGGCGACGACGGTGCGGTCGGCATTCGCGGCCAGCTCCTCGAAGGCGACGTCGATCGCGCGCATCGCCGCGGGCCGGGCCTCGCCGGGGACGACGACCGTGCCGACCGGCAGGCGCGCGGCGAGGTCGAAAGCCAGCGTGTGCAGGACGAGGTCCTTGAACGGCGCGGACCACTGCTCGGACGAGCGCACTTCGAGGCGATGATCGGGCTGGCGGACGACGATCTCCTTCCGGTCGATGCCGGGCGGGAGCTCGACGGCGTCGATGCCGAGCGGCACGACGCGCGGCGCGGCGGCCGTGGCGGCGGTGCCGGCGATGCGGTCGAGCGCGTAAAGCTTCGGCGGCGCCGACTTCGAGAAAAAGCCGCACGACGCCAGAAGCAGCAGGGCAGCGAGGCGCTTCGTCATTTCCCTCTCCCCTTGATCAGCGCGTCGGGATTCTCCTCGAGGTAGTTCGCCAGCGTGCGCACGGCCAGGGCCGCCTTCGACAGCTCCTCGATCAGGCTGCCGAGGTCGTAGTTCTGGCGCGGGCCGTTGCCCATGATCTGCGTGGCCCGGCCGGCCGCCGTCTCCGCGGCCGCGGCGGCGTCGCGCAGGCTCTTCGTGATCGGGCCGACGTTCTCGCGGGCCGTTTTCGTCACCACTTCCAGGTCGGCGAGCGAGCGGTTCACGCGCTGGATGCTCTCGTCGAGGGCCTTGTCGTGCACGAGCGTGTCGATGCGCGCGGCCGTGCTGCGCAGGTGGCCGGCGATCTCCTCGATCGGCAGGTTGTTGATGCGCGCGGCGATGCTGTTCACCGCGCCGAGGGCGCCTTCGATTCCGCCGCCCGCCGGCGCGGCGGGGATGATCGGCGGATCGTGCTCGACAGCGAGGCGCGCCGTGCCGGGCTTGCCGACGATGTCGAGCGCCACGCCGCCCGCGCCCGGAAGCACCAGGCTCGTCGACAGCGTCGCCCGCAGTCCCTTCTGCACGAGTTTCGCGAGCGCGTCGTTCATCTCCGCGCGGACCTCCGCCGGCGTCGACTCGTCCGTCACCGGCAGCTGCAGCCGGCGCGGATCGATCTCGATCGTCACCGGCGTCTCCAGCGTCGCCGTCTGCGGCACGTAGCGCAGCTGCACGTCGCGCACGCGCCCGACGACGACGCCCTTCATCTGCACCGTCGTGCCGGGCAGAAGGCCGTGCACCGAGCCGGGGAAGTACGTGACGTACGAAAGCTGCGGCCCTTCGATGGCCGCTTCCGCCGCGGCCTGCGACTCGTACAGCTGGAAGCGCGTGCCGTTGGCCACCGGCGCCCCCGCCAGCACTTCCGGCGTGGTGAACGCAACCGGCGACGACAGCAGCGAAGCGATGCCGCCGCCTCCGCCCATCGACAACCCCGCGCCGGAGAACTGCACGGTCAGCCCGCCCGCGCGCCAGAAGCGCGTGCTCTGCCGGACCTGGTTGGCGAAGCGCTGCACGATGAAGACGTAGACCGAGGTCAGGCCGCGCTTCTCGTCGTACTGCGTGCCGAGGACGCGGCCGACGCGCGTCCCGCCGAGGACCACCGGCGTGCCGCCTTCGATCGCGCCCACACCCTGCCCTTCGAGGATGACCGTGAGCCCCTTCTCCGGCGGCGAGAGCACGGGCGCGTACTCCTGGCCGACGAAGTCGCGCGTGTCGTCGCCGGAGCCCGGCGCGATGCCGACGTACGTCCCCGAAAGCAGCCCGCCGAGGCCGCCGCTCTCCAGGCCCGGCTCGACGATCCAAAAGCGCGTCCCGGTCTTGAGCGCGTGGTTCATCGACGCGTCCATGGAGATGCGCACGACGACCTGGCCGAGGTTCTGATCGATGGTGATCTTCTGCACCGTCCCGACTTTCGCGCCGCGGAACCGCACCGGGCTGTAGCGATCGAGCCCGCGCGCCTCGGCGAAGCGGACGGTGATGTCGCCGCCGCCGAAGGCGCCGTAGCGGACGACGAGCCAGCCGGCGACGAACACGGCCACCGCCGGGACGAGCCAGATCCACGGCGACCACTTCGCGATGTGGACTTTGGCCTCGGCCGACGGCTTCCGCCGCTCGCCCTCGTGATGGTCGTACTCGCTCATGCGCGGAGCTCCCCCGCGGTCATCCACATCAGCCGCGGCTCGTAGAGCCGGACGGCGAGCATCAGCAGGGCGATGATGACGAAGAGCGGCGTCGCGCCGGGACCGGCCACGATGTCGTCGATGCCGCGGTACTTCACGATCGGCGCGGCGATGGCGACGATGAAGGGGATGATCATCGGCCAGCGCGCCAGGCGGTGCAGGACGCGGTAGACGCGCGTGCGCAAGACGAGGCCCTCCTTGCGCGGGAAGCGGACGCGGGCCAGAAGCCAGATCAGCCCGGCGATCTCCGTGGCCGGGATGAAGACGCCGGCGAAGAGGACGATGACGCCGAGCTGCCAGTAGCCGCGGTCGGAGAGGAGCTGCACAGTGCCGAGGACGGTGTGCTCGAGGACGCCGGTGACCTGGTCGTTGATCATGATCGCCGCCGAATACGCCGGGAAGCAGAGCGGGATGGCCGCGGCCACCGCGCCGAGCGACGGCGCGAAACGCGGGGCGATGTTGCGGTCCAGACGGCTGCCGCAGCGCGGACAGGGATCGCCGCGGCGGCGGTAGTCGACGGCCATCTCGCAGACGTCGCACGACGGGAGGCGGTGCTCGGGCAGCGTGTCGCGGTCGGGAAGGATGGCGTTCCAGACTTTGCGGCGGTCGAGGGCGCGGTCGCCGATGAAGACGAGCAGCGCCACCGCGAGGTAGCAGTACGCGCCGGCGCGAATGGCCAGGCTGGCGTCGATCGAGGCGCGGAAGTAGGCGACGGCGCCGGCGATGACGACGACGTCGGTCATGCTCCACATCCGCAGCTCCTCGCTCCAGCGGAACATCCGCCCGCGCTGCCACAGCGTGAAGCCGAGCTCGAGCGAGCCGAGAACGAAGGTTTGGAAGAGCGCCCGCAGCGCCGGGAACAGGAAGGCGAAGAAGAAGAAGCCGAAGGCGAAGGGGAACCACACTTCGCTGTAGATGACCGGGACGCTGGTGACGAGCCGGCTCTGCTGGAAGACGAGCTGCTTGATGGTCGAGTCCATCAGCGGCAGCAGAAAGGCGGGCGGCAGGAGGAAGAGGGCCAGCAGCGCGCAGACGAGGGTGACGCCGTAGCCGCCGCGGGAGTGGCGGGCCAGCTCGCGGTCGCAGCGATGGCACTCCGCCGCCGCGCCGGGCGGGAGGGGCGGGATGTACTGCATCGCGCCGCAGTCGGCACAGGTGATGGTCATCGGGCGGAAGCGGGCTGGTGCAAGAGGCATGTCAGAGCGCAGGGCGCAGGGGGGCGGGGCGCAGGTGGTTGTCTTGCCAAGGCACGAGTTACGACCACAGGTCGCGCCATCGCGAGAACCCCATCTGCGCCCCGCCCCCTGCGCCCTCTTGACAAACTCAATTTAACCGCTTAGTTACGTCACCGAGCTGGCCGAGCCCTTCGACATGTCCCTCCCCGCCGTCTCCAAGCACCTCAAGGTGCTCGAGCGCGCCGGCCTCATCGCCCGCAGCCGCGAGGCCCAGTGGCGCCCTTGTCACCTCCAGCCGGCGCCGCTGAAGGAGGCCGCCGACTGGATCGCCCACTACAAAAAATTCTGGGAGGAGAGCTTCGACCGCCTGGACGAGTACCTCCGCGAATTGCAAAAGAAGGAGAAGAAACATGGCCGTGGCAAACGCAGCGGAAAATGAGATCGCCGCGACGCGCGTCTTCGATGCGCCGCGCGAGCTGGTGTGGCGGATGTGGACCGATCCGCGGCACGTGGTGCACTGGTGGGGGCCGAACGGCTTCACGAACACGATCGAGGAGATGGACGTGCGCCCCGGCGGCGTGTGGCGCTTCGTCATGCACGGTCCCGACGGCACGGACTACATGAACAAGATCGTCTATCGCGAAGTGGTGAGGCCGTCGCGCCTGGCCTGGTCGCACGTGAGCGGACCGGTGTTCGAAGCCGTCGCCGACTTCATCGACCTCGGCGGAAAAACCGAAGTGCAGATGCGGATGATCTTCGAGACCGCCGCGCTGCGCGACAAGGTCGCCACGGACTACGGCGCGGTCGAGGGACTCCAGCAGACGCTCGGCCGCCTCGGCGCGATGCTCTCGCAAAGCTTGGTCATGACCCGCACCTTCGACGCTCCGCGCGAGCTCGTCTTCCGGGCCTGGACCGATCCCTCGCACGTGCAGCAGTGGTGGGGCCCGCACGGCTTCACGAACCCGCGCTGCGAGTGGGACGCGCGCGCCGGCGGCGCGATCCACGTCGACATGCGCGGTCCCGACGGCACGGTCTACCCGATGCCGGGACGGTTCCACGAAGTGGTCGAGCCGGAGCGGATTGTCTTCTCATCAAGCGCCGTCGACGGCGCGCTCGAAGTGCTCACCACCGTCACGTTCGCCGACGACGGCGACAAGACGCGGATGACGCTGGAAGCGGTCGTGGTCAAGGCCGCGGCCGAGGCTTCGTGGGCGCTCGCCGGCATGCGCGAAGGGTGGACGCAGAGCCTGGAGCGCCTCGCCGCCGACATCGCCGCGATAGAGTAGGGCCATGCGCTGGCTCGCGGCGCTCCTGGCTCTCGGAATGTGCACGGCTGCTCTCGCCCAGCAGCCGCGCATCGACTCCGTGACGCCGTCGCAGGGCCCGATCGCCGGCGGCGTCGTCGTCACGATCAAAGGCGCGAGCCTCGGCGGCGCGGCGGTGAAGCTGGACGCAACGGCGATGGCGCCGCTTTCGCAGAGCGACACGGAAATCCGCTTGCAACTGCCGGCGCACGAAAACGGCTACGCCGTGATCTCCGCGCGCAACGGCAGCGGCAGCGCGTACGGCGAGTTCCTCTACGTCCCGCCGAAGCTCGCCGACCTGGCGCCCGGCTCCATCACCACCGTCGCCGGCATCGGCAACTTCGCGCGCGATTACGGCCCGGCCGTCAACGCCACGGTCACGCCGACCGGAATCGTCTTCGATCGCGCCGGCAACCTTCTCGTCGCGGAAAACAACTTCAACAAGATCTCGCGCATTCGCCCCGACGGCACGATCGAGCGCCTGACGGCGACGAACGACGGCAACTCCTCGGGCGACGGCGGCCTGGCGATTGACGCCGAGGTCGATCGGCCGATCGCCGTGGCCGTCGATCCGGCCGGCAACATCTACATCCCCGATCACCACTACCGCATCCGCAAGATCGACGCGCAGACGGGGATCATCTCCACGATCGCCGGCGACGGCCGATCCGGCTTCAGCGGCGACGGCGGACCGGCCGTGGCGTCGCGCATCGGACTGCCGACGCACATCGCCGCCGACGCCAGCGACGTCTTCTTCATCGATTTCGACGCCAACCGCATCCGGCACATTCACCTCGCGGACATGACCATCTCCACGTTCGCCGGCAACGGCGTGGTCGGCTTCTCCGGCGACGGCGGACCGGCCACGCAGGCGTCGTTCGACGTGCGCGATTCCGACCAGGGCGCTCTCGCCCTCGATCCGGCCGGCAATCTCTACCTCGCCGACACGAACAACTACCGCGTCCGGCGCATCGACCGGCAGAGCGGGATCATCACCACGCTCTACGTCGCTTCCACCGACTCGTCCGCGCGCGACGGGGTCCACGAGATCCGCTCCCTCGCCTTCGACCCCGCCGGAAACCTCTACTACGCCGGCAGCGGCCGGGTGGTGAAGGTCGATCCGGGCGGCCGCTTCGTCACGTCATACGGCAACGGCACGTACTCGCCGCCGGTCGACGGCTCTCCCGTGGCCGCGACGGGACTCGGCCACGTGCTCGGCCTGGCCATCGACGCGAACGGCGACATCGTCTTCTCCGACGACTTTTACGGCCGCGTGCGCAAGATCAACCTCGGCAGCGCAACGGTGACGACCGTGGCCGGCATCGGCCCCGCCACGATCGGCGAGAACGGCCCGCCGCTGGCCGCGCTGATCCATCCGAACGACCTCGCCTTCGATCTGCAAGGACGCCTGCTGATCGTCGACGACCGCCTGCGCCGCCTCGAGCCGGACGGGAATCTCGTGACCATCGGCAACGGCGGCGTGAGCATCGACGTCGATCGCGACGGCAACGTCGATCTTTCCGAGCTCTCCACGGTCGACCGCATCGACCGCGCCGGCACGCGCCGCACGATCGCCGGCCACGACGGCTCGTGCGGTCTGACCGGCGACGGCGGTCCCGCACCGCCCGCGCAGCTCTGCCAGGCCTGGGACACGGTGCGCGACCGCGACGGCAATCTCCTGATCGCCGACACGAACAACAATCGCATTCGCCGCCTCGACGCGCACAGCGGCGTGATCACCACGATCGCGGGCAGCGGCGGACCGGTGAACGGCTACGAGGGCTACGGCGGCGGCACGTCCTGCGGCGACGGCGGGCCGGCGCTCTCGGCGTGCCTGAAGACGCCGTACGGCCTCGCCGTCGACGACGGCGGCAACGTCTTCGTCGCCGGCGAGAGCGAGATCCGCCGCATCGGCGCCAACGGGATCATCAGCACGTTCGCGACGATGCACGCCAACAAGATGGTGTTCGATCGCGGATTTCTCTACGTGGCGCGCTATCCGTCGATGATCGTGCGCTTCGATGCCGGCGCAAACGCGACGACGCTCGCCGGAACGTTCAGCAGCGGGCATACGGGCGACGGCGGCCCGGCCCTGGCCGCGACGATGACGACGGGCCATCAGGCCGCCGGCGTGGCCATCGACGCCGACGGCAATCTCTTCTTCTGCACCGGCTCGCCGGCCGGCAATCGCGTGCGCGCCGTCCGCTACGGCGCCGTCCTCGCCCCCGCGGGCGCGACGATCGCGGCGAGCGCCGGCGGCACGGCCATCACGGCAACGGTGCGCGACGCCGGCGGCCATCCCGCGCCGAGCGTGCGCGTCGACTTCGCCGCGCCCGCCACCGGCGCCACGTGCACGTTCTCCAATCCGTTCGCCGTCACCGATGCGAACGGCGTGGCCACGGTGAGCTGCGCGCCCAACTGCACCGCCGGAACGTACAGCGTGACCGCGCGGCTAGTGAACGCGACGTCGACGGCGAGCGTCTCGCTCACGAACGACGGGCGCTGCAAGCCGCGCGCGGTTCGGCACTGACGCCCACCACCAGCAGCCGAAGGCGACTCCGAGCATCCCCACCACGCGCAGGAAGAGATTGGCCATCATCCAGACGTTCGCCTCGATCGACGATGGATCGCGCCCGCTCGCGTAGAGCGACTCCGTCCCGATCGCGAACGTGATCACGTGCGAGAAAACGAAGGCGGCCGCGGCGATGGCCGCGCGCCCCCATCGCGGGCGGCGCACCGTGGCCATCAGGGCAATGAAGAGGATGACGTTGTAGGTCATCTGGTCCGCCGGCAGCTCGCCCATGCGGAACTTGCCGCCAGCGCTGCGCAGGATGATCCAGCGCCCCCGCTCGGCGGTGTCGAGATCGCGGAAGCGCTTGTCGAGGTGCAGCAGCGGCTCCGCGGCCTTGGCCACGACGGCGTCGTAGGCCGGCGCGGCGAACCACCACAGCAGCGCGCCCGCGAGCGCGCCGGCCAGGAACCTAAGCGCGTTTCGGAACATGCACGCGCGTCGTCCAGACGTAGAAAAGCGCGATCGCGGCGCCGCCGATGACGGTCTGCCAGATCGCCAGGTGGAAGAGCTCGAAGAGCTGGGGCTTGTAGCGGTTGAGGAGGAAAAGCGTCACGACGCGGACGAGGTTCAGGATCTGGATGACGGCGATGGCGGCGACGAGCCCGACGACGCGCTGCCGCCACGTCGCCGGAAAGGCCAGGATGGCCGCGACGAGGAAGACGACCGCCTCGATCCCGTTGCAGCCGTTCTGGATCGACACCGCGTGGCTTCCGGCGGCGAGGATGACCCCGCTGACGGTGACGTGCTGGCCGAGGACGTTGAGCAGCGCGCCGGAGACGACGGCGATGGCCCGGCTGAACGGGACGACGACCGCGGTGTCGACCGACTGCAGCGTCAGCGGGAGATAGAGCACGGCGAGGAGAACAATGAAGCGGATGAGGAAGCGGGCGGGGGTCATGGCGTAGCGAGGGCGCAGGGCGCAGGGGGCGGGGCGCAGATGGCGTTCTCGCGACGGCACGAGCTTCGGCCTGAGGCCGCGAGCTCAGCAGGGCCATCACCTGCCCCCTGCCCCCAGCCCCCTGCGCCCTCGTCGCGAAACCTTTCCATCGTTCCCGGCATTGTATGATCCGACGGAGCCCCTCATGAAACGACTGGAGCGGAAGCATCCGCTGGCCATCCGGTGGTTCCACTGGATCAACTTCCCTCTCCTCGCGCTGATGATCTGGAGCGGCGCGATGATCTACTGGGCCAACGCGGTCTACCACCTCTTCGGCCTGCCGCTGAACCCGCCGCAGAAGGTCTGGCAGAAGCTGCACATGGCCTATCGCCTGGCCGACGGGATGTCGATCCACTTCTTCGTCATGTGGTTCTTCGCCGTCAACGGCGCGCTCTACGTCCTCTACACGATTTTCTCCGGCGAGTGGCGCGACCTCCTGCCCGACCGGCGCTCCTTCATCGAGGCCATCCAGGTCACGCTGCACGATCTCCACCTGCGCAAGGAAGCGCCGCCGCAGCGGAAGTACAACGCCGCGCAGCGGATCAGCTACACGGCCATCATCGTCATGGGACTCGGCTCGCTGCTGAGCGGCATCGCCATCTACAAGCCGGTGCAGTTCGCGTGGCTGGGGGCGCTCTTCGGCGGCTACCAGGGGGCGCGCTTCGTCCACTTCTGGCTCACCGTCGGCTACGTGGCCTTCTTCGCCGTCCATGTCGGCCAGGTCGTGCGCACGGGGTGGAACAACTTCCGGGCGATGGTGGCCGGAGTCGAGCTCCACGAGGTGCCGAATGAGTGACGAGAATCCCCTCCCACCCGAGCCGCCGGAAGTCGACGAAGAGGCCATCGCGGCAGCGCGCGCCGCGGCGATCGCGGAGAACGACCGCGCCGTCGAGGCCGAGCTGCGCCGCGCCACGCGGCGCGGCTTCCTGACGATGGGGGCGGCGGCGACGGTGGGCGTGGGAGCGTGGGCGTTCCTCCGCTCCCGTCCGCTCGTGGCCGGGCTGCCGAAGCCCTTCCAGAGCGCCCTCGGCGTCACCGACCGCGCGGCCATGGCCTATTTCAAACCGTCGCGGCTCAACCCGGAGTATCCGCCGTCGCGCGTCACGCGGGCGCGCGTGAACGGCGGGCTGGGACTGTCGGCGAACAACGATCCCGCGGCGTGGCGGCTGACGCTGCAGGGCGTCCGCGGCGGCGCGCGCGTGCTGACGCTCGACGAGATCAAGTCCTTCCCGCGGCGGTCGATGATCACCGAGTTCCGCTGCATCGAGGGGTGGAGCACGATCAACCAGTGGGCGGGAACGCGGATGTCCGACATCGTGGCGGCCTTCCCGCCGGAGCAGGAGTCGCGCTACGTGGGCATGGAGACGTCCGACCGCGGCTACTACGTCGGCCTGGACATGGAGAGCACGCTGCACCCGCAGACGCTCCTGGCCTACGAGCTGAACGGCGCGCCGCTGACGTGGCAGCACGGGGCGCCGCTGCGGCTGGCCATCCCGGTGAAGTACGGCGTGAAGAACATCAAGCGGGTGGGAGTGATCCGGTACACGAACGTGAGGCCGGCGGATTTTTGGGCGGAGCAGGGGTATGACTGGTACCTCGGGCTGTAGGGGACAGGGCACAGGGGACGGGGGACAGGCATACGCACTAACTTAAGAGACGCCGTATCCTGAGGGGCATGGAACGACGGGTGGAAGTGAGTGAGTGGGTGGAGTTCCAGTGGCCATACCTGATCGCGTTTGTTGGTGGCGAGGCGCGCCTGGCAGAGTTGGCGCGCGA
>JBKOUP010000291.1:0-1787 GCA_046723495.1 Acidobacteriota bacterium | reverse complement strand
GCGTTCGTGTCCATGAACGTCTCGACGTTGATGCAGTAGACGACGGCGTTTTTGTACCAGAGATCTTGAATCAGCATAGGTGACGGGTCACGGGGAACAGGTCACAGGGGATGTTCTGGCGACGGCATCACCTGTCCCCTGTGCTCTGTCCCCTGCTTTTCCGGCATTTCCCGTGCCACGGCCTTGTTCGTTGCCGGCGATGACCCTCGGAGAAATCCTCGCCGAGCGCACCGCCGACGCCGCCCCCGAGCTCGTCGAGCAGCTCGACAAGAACGCCGTCCGCTGCTACTCGTGCGGCCATCGCTGCAAAGTCCTCGACGGCCTCAAGGGCATCTGCAAAGTCCGCTACAACGATGGCGGCGTGCTCAAGGTCCCGCGCGGCTACGTCGCCGCGCTGCAGGTTGATCCCATCGAGAAGAAGCCCTTCTTCCACGCCTATCCCGGCGCCCTGGCGCTCTCCTTCGGCATGCTCGGCTGCGACTACCACTGTGGCTACTGCCAGAACTGGGTGACGTCGCAGGCGCTGCGCGATCCGGTTGCGGGAGCACCTCCGCAAGACGTCGAGCCCGCCGACCTCGTCCGCCTCGCCAAGCGCCAGGGCGCGAAGGTCCTCACCTCCACGTACAACGAGCCGCTCATCACCTCGGAGTGGGCCGTCGAGATCTTCAAGGAGGCGAAGAAGGCCGGCCTCGTCTGCTCGTACGTCTCCAACGGCAACGGCACCGAGCGCGTCCTCGACTACATCGCTCCGTACGTCGACCTCTACAAAGTCGATCTCAAGGGCTTCTCCGACGCGCACTACCGCGACCTCGGCGGCACGCTGCAGCCAGTCCTCGACACCATCCGCGGCCTCAAGCGCCGCGGCATCTGGACCGAGGTCGTCACCCTCATCGTCCCGCAGTTCAACGACAGCGACGACGAGCTCACGAAGATCGCCGAGTTCCTCGCCTCCGTCGATGCCGACATCCCGTGGCACATCACCGCCTTCCACGAGGACTACAAGATGACCGGCAACGGCAACACGCCGGCGTCGACGCTGCTGCGCGCGTACGAGATCGGCAAGCGCGCCGGGCTGCGCTTCATCTATCCCGGCAACATCCCCGGCGCGGTCGGCGACCGCGAGGGGACGCACTGCCCGAAGTGCGACAAGCTTCTGATCGGGCGCACCGGCTTCCGCGTGACGTCGTACAAGCTCGTCGGCGGCAAGTGCCCCGGCTGCGGCACGGCCATCCCCGGCGTGTGGGGCGACGGCGAGGCCGCGGTCGGGCGCAGCGGCATCCCGCGGCCCGTGTGGCTGTCATAACTGCGCGTCAGCCCCCGCTTCCGAGCCTGCGGGTCGAGCCACTCACCAACAGCTATGACAGCGATCACTGGATTTCCGCGACGGCACCGTTACACACGTCATGCATTCAGTAAGGAGGCTGTTCATGGCAAGCACCAAGGCTCCCAAGGCCGCCAAGGTCGATGTTTGGAAATGCAAAGACCTGCAGGCGATGATCAAGAAGGAGATCCGGGCGCACGTGAAGGACGTCGACGTGGCCCGCCGGCTCGAACAGGCACTCGGTCACTTCGTTGCGTACGGCACGGGTGGCGGCGGCGGCGGGAACGTAGGCATCGCCTAGTCTCGTGCGGGACCTCATCGACGCGATCCGGCTGCGGCCGAAGTACTGCGTCTGGGAGCTGACCCCGCGCTGCAACATGCGCTGTCTGCACTGCGCGTCCGACCTCGGCGGAGGGAGGACGCGCGGTGACGTGCTGTCGCTCGATGAAGCGCTGCGTCTCTGCCA
>JBKOUP010000357.1:0-11264 GCA_046723495.1 Acidobacteriota bacterium | reverse complement strand
CCAGCGCCTCGATCGAGTACGCCTTCCGCGCCTTCGCCGCCGACGCGCACTTCGCCAAGGAGTTCACGCAGGCGTCGTGGTACCTGCCGGTGAGCACGCGCAGCGTCTTCGCCGTCTCCGGACGCTTCGGCTTCATCCAGGACCTCGGCGGCCCACCCGGCACGACGACCGGAGTGCCGCTCTCCGAGCGCTTCACCGCCGGCGGCGACAGCTCGCAGCGCGCCTTCTCGACGGATCTCCTCGGCACGACCTGCGCCGACCCGCGCGACGGCGGCGCCGACTGTCTCCCGACGCTGATCAAGCTGCCCAAAGGACAAATTGCGCCGGTCGGCGGCCGCGGCCTGTTCCTCTTCAACAGCGAGTACCGCTTCCCGATCGTCGGCGCCTTCGGCGGCGCGCTCTTCGTCGACGCCGGCAACGTCTACGACGAGTCGAAGATCCGCTTCAACAACGTCCGCTACGGCCTCGGCGGAGGGCTCAGGTACCTGTCACCCGTCGGCCCGGTGCGCTTCGACATCGGCTACAAGCTGCACCGCCGCATCCTCTACTTTGCCGACGACGGGACGCCGGTGTACGAGCGGCCGTTCGCCTACTTCATCACGCTGGGGTTCGCGTTCTGAAGAACCGCTAGAACGACGATTCCAACGACTCCGCCGCCTTTTCCGCGCGTTCGCTCTCCAGCGTGGCCACGCGCGCGCGCAGCTCGGCGATCTCGCTGTGAAGGCGGCCGACTTCCTCCTTCATGCAGTCGCGCACGAGCTCCTGCAGCCGGGCCTGCATCTTCTGCATCTGCTCGCGCGACAGCTCGCCGAGGCGGTTCAGCGGGTCTCCGAAGAGGTCTTTCAGCGCTTGCTCGAAGTCGGTCGGCATACAATCGATACTCAGCAATAAACATGCACATCGAGAAATTTGCCGACTTCTGGCCTTACTACGTTCGCCAGCACGCCAGCCCCGGCACCCGCATCCTGCACGCAGTCGGCTCCGTCCTCGCCGTGGTCGTCCTCGGCCTCGCCTTCGCCGTAAACCTCTGGCTGCTCGTGGCCGTCCCCATCGTCGGCTACGCCTTCGCCTGGTACGCGCACTTCTTCGTCGAGCACAACAAGCCGGCTACGTTCGGGCATCCGTTGTACTCGCTCGCCGCCGACTACCGCATGCTGTTCCTGATGATGGCGGGGAAGATGAACGACGAAGTGCGCAAGGCCCTCAGTCAGGCAGCCAACAGCTGACCACGGTGCCGCCGCCGTCGCGGCGGGCGATGCGGAGGTGGCCGCCGTGGGCGTCGACGATCTCGTTGCAAAGGGGAAGGCCGAGGCCGGAGCCGGCGGGCTTCGTCGACCAGAACGGCAGCAGGGCCCGGACGAGCGTGTCGTCGCTCATCCCCTCGCCGCGGTCGCAGACGCTGAGCAGGCTGCCGCCGGCGCGGCGCTGGACGTCGACGACGATCTCGTCGCCGGCGCTGCCGGCCTCCGCGGCGTTCTTCACGAGGTTGATGATCACCTGTTCGATCTGGGCGCGGTCGACGTTGCCGGCGTGCGACGGCGTCGGATGGGCGATGCGGAACGGGACGATCTGCTGCACGGCCTCGAGCACGTCGATCCACGGCGTCGGCTCCGGCCGCGGCTTCGGCAGGCGCGCGAACGCGGCGTAGCCGTCGAGGAAGCGCTGCAGGTAGTCGAGCCGCTCCTCGATGGCAGCGTTGATCTCGTCCATGCGGTGCCACTGCTCCTCGCGGCGGCGGATGACCCGCGCGGAGTGGAACAGCGAGCGCACCGGCGCCAGGGAGTTGTTCAGCTCGTGGTTCAGCACGCGGATGGCGCGCTTCCACACCTCCACCTCCTGCCGGCGCAGCTCGGGGGTGAGGCGGTTGGCGATCCAGAGGGTGTGCGCGCGGCCGTTGAGGTAGAACGTCCGCCGGGAGAGGTGATACGACTCGCTGCCGGCGGTGAAGAGCGTGTCGCGCTCCTGGGCGAAGGCCTCTCGCAGCGCGGGCGCGCCGCCGAGGACGTCGTCGAGGTAGCGGCCGTCGAGGCGCGTGCCGGGCGTGAAGAGGTCGCGCGCGGCGCGGTTGGCGTAGACGACGCGGCCGGATTCGGCGGTGAGGACGATGGCCAGCGGCGTGGCTTGCAGCACCGTCTCGAACAGGAGCTCGCGCTGGAGGACGTCGCTGCGCTGCTCGCGCAGGAGCGCGCCGACGTCGTTGTACATCGTGACGAGGTCGGTGACCTCGTCGTCGCCGGTGACGCGGAGGCGCAAGCTGAAATCGCCGTCGGCGAAGCCGCGGACGCCGTCGGCCAGCGCG
Organism: Acidobacteriota bacterium; assembly: GCA_046723495.1. GTDB lineage: Bacteria > Acidobacteriota > Thermoanaerobaculia > Gp7-AA8 > Gp7-AA8 > DATDFB01. The sequence continues at coordinate 8,965 of JBKOUP010000357.1, read as the reverse complement.
CCGAGATTCACGCGCAGGCGGCGCAGCGGCGCGCGCACGAGCGCGTACGTCATCGGGAGCGCGACGATCGCCGTCGCCGCGGCGACGAGCAGCGGGTCATGGAGGAAGCGCGCGGCCATCGCGGCGGTGGCGACGAGGACGACGACGTCGATCGCGACGCGAAGCGCGATCGCGGACGAGAGTTTCATTCCTTCGGACGTCGTTCTAGCACGATGCCGAGGCGGTCCATCTTGCGATAGAGGGCCTGTCTGGAAAGGCCGAGAGATTTCGCGACCCGGGAGACGCTGCCGTGGAAGCGGCGGAACAGCTCGGCGATATGCTGCTTCTCGTCGGAGAGCGGCGCGGGCGCGGCGTCGCCGAGACCGAGGTCCGTCGCGGCAATCGTGTCGCCGCTTGCCGTGACGAGCGCGCGCTGCAGACGGTTCTCGAGCTCGCGCACGTTGCCCGGCCAGTCGTAGGCCAGGAGGGCCTCTTTCGCCTCGTCGGAGAGGCGCTTCGTCTTCCGCCGCAGAAACGCCTCCGCGAGCGGCAGCACGTCGTCCTTGCGGTCGCGCAGCGCGGGCACGTGAATCTCGATCACGTTCAGGCGGAACAGCAGATCCTGCCGGAACGCCCCTCGGCGCACGGCATCGTGCAGGTCGGCGTTCGTCGCGCAGAGGAGGCGCACGTCGGCGCGCCGGGTCTCGCTCGATCCGAGGCGCTCGTACTCGCCGTTCTGCAGGACGCGCAGGATCTTGGCCTGGCCGGCGGGCGAAAGGTTGGCGATCTCGTCGAGGAAGAGCGTCCCGCCGTTGGCCGACTCGAAGCGGCCGATGCGCAGCCGCGTCGAGCCGGTGAACGCGCCCGCCTCCGCGCCGAACAACTCGCTCTCCAGCAGCGTGTCCGGCAGCGCGCCGGCGTTCACCTTCACGAACGGCATCTTCCGCCGCCCCGAATTGGCCTGGATGATCTCGGCGATCTTCTCCTTGCCCGCGCCGTTCGGTCCGGTGATCAGCACCGGCACGTCGGCGGCGGCAACCTGCAGCGCCAGCGTGACGACGCGGTGCATGGCCGCCGACTCATAGACGATGCCGCGCAGGTCGAACGAGCGCGCCAGCGCCGCGCGCGAGCCGCGCCGCTCCCGGTCGCGCCGCCGCGACTCCAGCAGCGCCGTGACGATGGCCAGCACCTTCTCGTCGTTCCACGGTTTGGCCAGGTAGTCCGCCGCCCCTTCTTTCACCATCTGCACCGCCGCTTCGAGCGACGTCCACGCCGTCAGGAGCACGATGGGGATGCCGGCGTCGATCTGCCGCAGCCGGCGGAAGAGGGCCATTCCTTCGTCGCCGCTGGTCGCGCCGGGCGTGAAGTTCATGTCCTGCAGGACGACGTCGACGTCGCCGCGGCCGATCGCGCGCACGGCCTCATCCCCGTTTCCCGCCACCTCGGCATCGATGCCGTGGATGTCGAGCAGCAGCGTCAGGGCCCGGGCCACGGCCGGCTGGTCCTCGACGATGAGAACCGTTCCGGCCGGCGCGCGGTGCGTTCGCTGCGTGCTCACGATCGCCGCAACCGTCACCTCACACCGCCCGCGTGGCGATCACCGGCGACACCGCTGCCGCGCGCGTGGCCGGCGCGAGCGTGGCGATGAGGCCCTGCAGCCACAGCAGGACCACGCCCGCGGCGACGAAGCGCCAGTCGAGCTTGTCGCCGCCCGCCTTCGTCACCAACAGGAAGTTCAGCGCGTAGGCGAGGGCGATGCCGAGCAGGAGGCCGGAGTTCGTGATGATCCAATTCTCGAGCAGAAAGTAACGGAGGATGGCCGGTTTTGTTGCGCCGAGGGCGCGGCGGGTGCCGATCTGCTTGCGGCGCGCCGTGACCGAGAACGAGGTCACGCCGACGATGCCCAGGCCGGTCACGATCACGAGCAGGATGATGACCGCCGTCATCGCGCCGATGACGATGCGCGATTCGGTGAAGTACTGATTCTTGAACTCGTCGATCGTCTTGAGCTCCACGGTGCGGCCGTCGTTCACCTGCAGCAGCCGCTTCTCGATCTCCGGAATGACCTGCTTCATCTTCCCCGGCTCGACGCGCACGAGGAAACGCGCGCCGCCGTACGAGGCCACGCTGGCGGCGAAGTACGTGTACTCGTGGATCGGCCAGCCGTACGGGTTGTAAAACTTGTCGAAGACGCCGACGATCGTGTCGGTGTAGTCGCCGGACTCGACGAACTGCTGCCCGACCGCGCTCTTTCCTTTGAATACGAGCTGCTCCAGGGCGCGGGAGATGATCACCGTGCTGTGCTTCGAGTTTGGATCGAGGTCGACGTCGCTGTCGCGCAGCGTGCGCCCGGCCACGAGGTGCACGCCGAGCGTGTCGAGGATCGCCGGCGACGTCACGTACGACTGCGTGCGGACGTTCGTGCCGTCGCCGCCCGCCGCCTTCACCTCCGTGGAGCTGCCGCCGCCGGCCCATGGCAGAAAGTTCGTGTTTGCCACCGCCTGGATGCCGGGGATCCCGCTGAGCGCGCGTACGTCCGCCTGCGTCGTGGTGATGCGGAAGGAACGCTCGTTGAACTGCTCGGCGTACGGCTTGCTGTGGACCCAGAGGAGATTGTCGTCGTCGAATCCCGAGTCCTTGTGCATCTTGGCGCGGTTCTCCGCGATCATCGTGACGGCGTTGGCGATCACGGCCAGGGTGATGCCGATCTGCAGCACGATCAGCAGCGTGCGCATGCGGTTGCGGGAGAGAGCGCGGACGATCGGTCCGAATTCCATGACGTCTCCTTTCAGACTTTGAGCTGCACGGCCGGTTGCAGAGCGCAAATCCTCCAGGCCGGATAGACGCCGGCGATGAGGCCGGCCACGAGCGAGAGGAAGATCGCGGCGGCGATCATCTCCAGGTCGAGGGAGATCACGCTCGTCGCGGTGATCAGCTTGGCGATGAAGCGCAGCACGCCGATCGACAGCAGCATGCCCAGGATGCCGCCGGCCACGCCGACGATCTCGCACTCGGCGATGTGCTGCAGGAAGATGTCGGCGCGCGTGGCGCCGAGGGCGCGCCGCACCGAGACCTCCGGGGCCCGCGCCAGGAACTTCGCCAGCAGCAACCCGGTCAGGTTCAGCGCGCAGATGATCAGGAAGAGAATCGACATCGCCGCCATCGCCGTCAGCGCCGGGCGCACCACGCCGACCTCGACCATCAGATCGCGCATCGACGTGACCTGGTTGTTCAGCGGGCGCAGGAAGCGCCCCTTCGTCTTCTCCGCGCGGACGTAGTTGTCGAGGAACTGCCGGTAGGCGGCGCGGTCAGCCTCCTTCGGCAGCTCGACCCAGAACGGAACCCAGTCGGTGTCGGAGGCGAGGAACGCGTCGTACGACGGCCCGACCGATTTCCAGCCGTCGCTGTTGCCGAAGTTGCGGATCTGCATCGGCCGCGTGAGGCTGAACGGGATGTACAGCGCCTCCGGCTCGCCGACAAAGTTCTGGGTGAGGTCGTACATCTTGATGAACGGCCTCCACGGCGCCAGCACGCCGACGATGGTGAAGTCGCGGCTGCCGACGCGCAGGCGCTTGCCGACGCTGTTCGCGCCGCCGAAGAGCTTCTGGTTCGTGGCGTTGTCGATGACGATGACCTGCTCCGCCTTCGCGTCGGCGCCCTTGTCCCAGCCGTGGCCGTACTGGAACGGCACCGCGAACATCGGGAAGAAGTCGCTCGTCACGATGCGCACCAGCGCCTGATAGGGACGGCTGATGCGGCGCTCCGGATAGACGGCCATCCCCGTGAAGTACGACGGCGTCTGCCGCGCCGGGATGTTCGAGCGCAGAAGCTCCGTGACGTCCCGGAACGCGAGCGACGGCGGGAGCGGGTGCGGGTTCTTCGGTCCGACATCGGACGACGGATAGGCGCGCGCCGGATCCCAGTTGTCCATGCGCACGTAGAAAATCTTGTCGCTCTTTCCCGGCAGCGGGTCGCGCGCGAACATGTGCCGCACGGTGGTGAACGTGGTCGTGGCGCAGATGCCGAGGGCGATGCCGAGGATGATGACGGCAGTCAGCAGCGGATTGCGTTTGAGGCTTTTCGTAGCGATGCGGGTGTTGTAGGCGAGCACGGCGTCCTCACTTTCCCGCCGCGGCGTCGAGCAGCGCCGGCGGACGCTCCACGTCGACGACCTTGCCGTCGAGGAGGTGGATCTCCCGCGAGGCCCGCGCCGCACACTCCGGCGAGTGCGTGACCATGACGATGGTCGTGCCGCGGCGGTTGATGTCGTCGAGCAGATCCATGATGTCGCGGGCCATGAGCGAGTCGAGGTTCCCGGTCGGCTCGTCCGCCAGGATCAGCTTCGGCTCCGCGGCCAGGACGCGGGCGATGGCCGCGCGCTGCTGCTGCCCGCCGGAGAGCTGCGACGGGAGATGGTGCAGGCGCGAGCTGAGGCCGACCAGCTCCACGGCGTTCTCGATGCGCCGCTTGCGCTCGCTCGCGGAAAGGCCGCGGTAGCGCAGCGGGACGTCGACGTTGTCGAAGACGTCGAGGTCGGGGATGAGGTTGAAGCTCTGGAAGATGAAGCCGATGTCCCGGTTGCGGATGTGGGACATCTCCCGGTCGCTGAGGCGGCTGACGTCCTGATCGCCGAGGCGGTAGGAGCCGCCGTCGAAGACGTCGAGCAGCCCGGCGATGTTGAGGAACGTCGTTTTCCCCGAGCCCGACGGTCCCATGATGGAGACGAACTCGCCGCCGCCGACGGTCAGCGACAGCCCTTCCAGCGCGTGCGTCTCCACCAGGTCGGTGCGGTACACCTTGCGGATGTTGTTCATTTGAAGCATTCGATCTCCCTCATTGAAGAATCACGGAGCGGACGTTCCCGAACGACGAGGTATCGGACGTCACGATCCTTTCCCCCACCTGCAGCCCGCTGACGATCTCGACTTCGTTCACGCTGGCGGCGCCGACGGCGATGTTCCGCTTCGTCGCCGTTTTTCCGTCGACGACGTACGCGCTCCGCCCCCCGCCCGCCTCCAGCCACGCGCCGCGCGGCACTTTGATCACGTCGTGCTTCGACTCGAAGACGAGGCGCGTGGTCAGGCGCTGGCTCTGCTTCATCCCCGCCGGCCAGCCTCCGTCCGGCACCGCCCGCGCCGTGACCTGGTTGGCCACGACCTCGGGCGAGATGGCCGTGATGTGCCCCGGCTTCTCCTCCGCGCCGAAGGCCATCGTCACCGGCGTCCCGATCTTCGTGTCGCTCGCGTACTCCTCGGGGATGGTCAGCTCCAGCTCCAGCGAGGAGAGGTTGACGATGTTGAGGATGGCCTGGTTCGTGGCCACGGCGTCGCGGTCGTTGACGTTGAGCGAGGCGATCATGCCGTCGAACGGCGCGCGCACGGTGAGGTCTTCGAACTTCTTCTGCAGCTCGGCGGTGGCGGCCTGCTGCCGCTCGGCCTGCAGCGCGCGCGCGCGCACGTCGAAGCCGCCCGTCTCCTTGCTGAGCGAGACCTCGCGCCTGGCCTGCGCGAGCTCGAGCTCGGCGATGTGCACGTCGTCCTGAGCCTTCTCGAAGTCGCCGCGGTTGAGGAGCCCTTCCTTGTGCAGCGTCTCCGCGCGCTCCAGGGCGCGCTTCGCGGCGCCGAGCTTCGTCCCCGCCAGGTCAGCCTGCTGGACGACGCGCGTGTCGGCTTGGCGGGCCATGATCTTCTGCCGCTCCGCGTCGGCCTGCAGCGAGAGCAGTTGGGCGCTGGCCTGCTGCAGCGCGCTGCGCAGCTCCGGGCTGTCGATGACGGCCAGGACGTCGCCCCTCTTCACGACGGCGCCGGCGGCGGTGCGCAGCGAGACGAAGCCGGCGGCGGGAGCGACGAGAGTCGGATGGAGCGCGGCCACGACGCGCCCCTGCACGGAGACGTCGCGCCGCAGATCGCCGCGCGTGACCGTGCCGGTGGCGAGAGTGGTGGCGTCGACGGCGCGGTCGGCGCGCGACCAGCGCCGGATGGCCGGAAAGGCGATCGCGCCGAGGAGCAGGAGCAGCGCCGCCGCGGCGAGGGCGATGAGCCGCGCCCGCGTCAGACGTCCCGGCGCCGACACGGGCCGGTCCATCGAAGAGGCGTTCTCGATCATGCGCGTCCTCATGGGCAACGGTGGTGCCATGAGGATCGCGCAGTGTTTTCAGGGAGTTCGGTGTTTTGGCGACTGTCCGAACGGACGGATGTCCGCGGACATCTGTCCGGCTACGCGATTCGCGATTCTGCATTCCGATAGAATCGCCCGATGGCATTACTCGACGGCAAAACCGGCATCATCTTCGGTGTCGCCAACAAGCGCTCCATCGCCTGGGCCATCGCCCAGGCGCTCCAGCGCGAGGGGATGCGCCTCGCCTTCACGTACCAGGGCGAGCGGCTGAAGGAGAGCGTCGAGGCCCTGACCTCGACGATGCCGGAGGCGCTGCTTTTGCCGTGCGATGTGACGAGCGACGGCGAGATCGAGGCCGTCTTCGCCGAGGTCGACGCCAAGTTCGGGCGGCTCGACGCCCTCGTCCACTCCGTCGCCTTCGCTCCGCGCGAGGACCTCGAAGGCGACTTCTTCAAGACCTCGCGCGAGGGCTACAAGACCGCGCACGACATCAGCGCCTACTCGCTCGTCGGCCTCACGCGCGCGGCCCTGCCGCTCTTCGAGAAAAGCGGCGGCGGCGCGGTGCTGGCCATGTCGTACTACGGCGCGGTGAAGGCCATCGAGGGCTACAACGTCATGGGCGTGGCCAAGGCCTCGCTCGAGGCTTCCATCCGCTACCTCGCCGCGAACCTCGGCCCGAAGAACGTCCGCGTCAATGCCATCTCCGCCGGCCCGGTCAACACCCTCGCCGCGCGCGGCATCAAGGGATTCACCGGGATGCTCAAGCACTACGCCGACAAGGCCCCGCTGCGCCGCAACGTCGAGCTCGAGGAGATCGGCGACGCAGCGCTCTTCCTGCTGTCGAAGATGTCGTCGGCGATCACCGGCGAGGTGATGTACGTCGACTGCGGCTACAACATCGTCGGCCTATAACGACGAGCTGCCCATCACGAAGAAATTCGTGTTCGTCGGCTGCGCCGCGCCGCCGCGCGGCTCGAGCGTCACCGCCAGCGCCTTGATCTCCGTCGCCAGCGGAAGGTTCTCGATGGTGATGGACGCGTTGCCGTTGCCGGTCACGTCGAACACGCCCGCGCTCTGCGGCTTCGAGGTGATGATCCAGAGCTGGTAGCTCTTGTCCTTCGCGTTCGCCGGGAGGTTGTAGAAGAAGACGACGGCGCGGCGCTTCTCCGGCTCGAGGAAAACGCGCGCCGACGCCGACGGCGAGGCCTGCTGGCCGGAGAGCGCGATCGTGCGCGTTCCCGCCGAGGCCAGCGCCGTCATCTCCGCGCTGAGCTTGTCGTTGCGCTGCGCCAGCCGCGCGTTGTCCTCGGCCAGCCTGCGGATCTCCGCCTGCTGAGTCTTGTACTTCTCGCGCTCCACGCGCATGGCCAGCTCGCGCCAGCCCCACAATGCCAGGAAGAGCGTGGCCGCGGTGGCGAGCCACCAGGCGCCGGAGCCGAAGCGGCGGCGGGCGTCGACGACGTTGGCCTCGCCGCTGACGACGCGCTCGCGCACCTCCGCCGGCGGCGGCACGGGCTCGAGCCCGCGCGCGAGCAGCGTCACCGCCTCGGCGTACTCGTCGCGGACGCGCCGGCACTCCGCGCACGCGGCGAGGTGCTCGTGCAGGGCACGCTCCTCGTCGGGCGCAGCCGCGCCGATGGCATCGAGCGCGGCGATTTCCTGTGCTTCCTCGTGCGTCATCATCGAAAGGCCTGGAGCCGGTCCCGCAACTTTTTCATCCCGAGCTGCATTCTCGTCTTCACCGTTCCGAGGGGCTCGTTCAGCCGTTCGCTGATCTCGGACTGCGAGAGACCCTCGAAGTACGCAAGCTCGAGGGCGATGCGCTGGGCCTCGGGGAGCTCGGCGAGCGCGCTGCGCACGGCGATTCGTTCCTGCGACTGGATGGCGTTGTCCGCCCCCGTCGTCTTATCTACGAAACTCGACTGGATCGAGATTTCCCGCCCGGCGTCGTTCTCGCGGTCGGAGCGGATCCTCCGCGAGCGCAGCTTGTCGATGCCTTTGCTGCGGGCGATGGAGATCAGCCAGGCCACTTCGCTGCCGCGCGCGGCGTCGAACATGCGCGCGGTCGTCCACACTTTGACGAACGCTTCCTGCAGCACTTCCTGCGCGTCCTCGGCGTTGCCGAGAATGCGCAGCAGCAGCGCGTGCAGCGTGCCCGAATAGCGGTCGTAGACGGCTTCGAAGGCCGCGATATCGCCACGGGCTACTGCGGGAATCAATGCTGACGCCGAGTCGACGCTCGTGCTCATCAAGGTGTGGCGTGGATTCTACGCCCCGCGCGGCTTTTCGGATTTCTCCGGGAACTCGATGTCCGTCCGGACGCCGGTTTTCTTCGGCAAGCGCGCCCCCGGGAAGCCGCTCGGCCGCCCCGAGGCCTGCCCGTTGTCGCTGTGGCCGCCGGAATCCCAGAATCCTTTGGACTTCGGGCGTGGGTTGTCTGACATGGCGCGATCTTATCAGGGGGCAGGACGCAGGGCGCGGGGCGCAGGTGGTTGTCCTGCTGAGGCACGAGCATCTGGTCGAGGCACGTGCAGCCGCGAGAACATCATCTGCGCCCCGCCCCCTGCGCCCTGCCCCCTCAATCAGTACGTGTGATACGTATACGTCACCCTCACCCGATTCCCCTGAATGTCGCCCTGCAGATGCAGCGTCGCCTTTTGCGGAGGCACGCCGGTCGACTCCGCGCGGGACTCGATCTCGTAGGGGATCGGCAGGTTGCCGGGTGGGGGAAGGCCGCGCTGCATCGTGGCCGTCATCGTCCCCTGCTCGTCGCTGGCGTTCACGCTGGCCGAGTTCGATGGCGACGTCACCAGCTGCGCGGCGGCCAGTTCGGCGGCGCTCTCGGCCAGCGTCGTGGCGATGATGCGGG
>JBKOUP010000120.1:0-7033 GCA_046723495.1 Acidobacteriota bacterium | reverse complement strand
CGTCCTCCTCTCCACGGCGCTCGGGACGCTCTGGACCTTGCCGGCCGGCCTGGCCATCGGACTCTCGCCGAGGCTCTCTCGCATCTTCCAGCCGATCGTGCAGATCGCCGCGTCGTTCCCGGCGCCGATGCTCTTTCCGCTCGTGATCGCCCTGCTGCACGTCGCCGGCGTCCCGCTCGGATGGGGCAGCGTTGTGCTCATGCTCCTCGGCACGCAGTGGTACATCCTCTTCAACGTCATCGCCGGCGCGATGGCCGTCCCCGGCGATCTCCGCGAAGCGGCGCGCAGCTACCGCATGAGTCTTCGCCTGCGCTTTCTCTCGCTGTATCTTCCGGCGGTGTTCCCGTACCTCGTGACCGGATGGGTGACGGCGGCGGGCGGGGCGTGGAACGCGAGTATCGTGGCCGAGTACATGACGTTCAAGGGACAGGTGCTAACGGCGAACGGACTCGGCGCGCAGATCAGCCGCGCCGCCGAGCGCGCCGACTTCCCGCACCTCGCCGCCAGCGTGATGGTGATGGCGGCGGTGGTGGTGCTGTTCAACCGCAGCGTGTGGCGGCGGCTGTATGAGATGGCCGAGGAACGGTTTTCATTGAGCAAATGACGACGACGGAGATCGCGGTCGAGACGCTGTGCGAGGCCCGCAACCTGACGCACGATTTCACGATGCCCAACGGCTCGAAGCTGCGCGTGCTCGAGGACGTGAGCGTGGCCGTCAAGCCGCTCGAGGTGGTGGCCCTGCTCGGGCCCTCGGGTTGCGGGAAGTCGACGATCCTGCGCATCCTGGCCGGACTCATTCGCCCGACGCAGGGCGAGGTGTCGTATCGCGGGAAGCTCGTCGACGGCCTCACGCCCGGCGTGAGCATCGTCTTCCAGAGCTTCGCGCTCTATCCGTGGATGACGGTGCTGGAGAACATCGAGGTGGTGCTGCGCGCGGTGGCGCTGCCGCCGGAGCGGATCCGCGAGCGCGCCGAGCGCTCCATCCGCATGGTAGGCCTGGCCGGCTTCGAGGAAGCTTACCCGCGCGAGCTCTCCGGCGGAATGAAGCAGCGCCTCGGGATGGCACGCGCTCTTTCCGTAGATCCGGAGATCCTGTTCATGGACGAGCCCTTCAGCCACGTCGACGCCCTGACCGCGGAGGCGCTGCGCGCGGAGGTCATCGATCTCTGGTCGCCGGAGAACCAGAACCCCTCGTCGATCCTCATGGTCAGCCACGACATCAAGGAAGTGGTGTACATGGCCGACCGCATCATCGTCCTCGGCAGCCACCCCGGCCGCGTGCGCACGGTCGTCGAGAATCCGCTCCCCCGCCCGCGCGATTACCGCTCGCGGGCCTCGGAGGAGCTCGTCGACTACCTGCACGAGATCATCACCGGCGCAGAAATGCCCGACCTTCCCACCGCCACCCCGCAGGCGCGCAGCCGCATCGAGCCGCTCCCGCACGCGTCGTCGTCGGAGATCGTCGGCCTGCTCGAGTACCTCGACGCCCATGGCGGCGTGCACGACATCTTCGAGCTGGCCGCCGAGACGGACCACGAGTTCGGCCGGATGATGGCCTTCGTCAAAGCCGCGGAGATGCTGAACTTCGTCGATACGCCGAAGCAGGACGTCGTGCTGACGGCCGAGGGACGGCACCTGGTGAAGGCGGAGCCGGAGGAGCGCAAGGCCATCTGGCGCGCCCAACTGCTGAAGCTGCGCTTCTTCCAGGACGTCTACGAGCTGCTCCGCCGCGAGGAGGAAGTGAGCGGCGACACGGTGCGCGAGATGATCATCATGGCCATGCCCCGCGAGGAGTACCAGACGATGTTCGACACGATGGTCGACTGGGCCCGGTTCGGGAACCTGTTCGCGTATGAGGAGGACGCGGACAGGCTGTCGCTTCAGTAATCGCGCAGGGATTGGAAGTAGAGCGCGATCTCGGGAGCCGTGGCGAGGGCATTGAAAAGACGACGGTCGGCAGTAACGAGGCGGGTATTGCGCTGCATTGCAAGAGCAAGGTACATGGCGTCGTAAACGGAACGGCCGAACGTGACGGCAATTTCGTATGCGGCTGCGGCCAGGTCGTTGCACGGTATGGTCTCAATGACGATGGCAGTCGTACCGATGGTTTGGACGACCTCGTACCCATGCTCGACCGAGAACTCCCCGGTTCTGATCCGTTTCCAGACGGCATTTGTCGTCTCAGCGAATAGATGACCCGGCGCGAGGAAACGTTTCTCGCGATCCAGCAATCGCAGCGCCGCATCCGAGTCGATCTCCGGCACGAACCATTTCACGACGACGCTGGCGTCGACGACGAGACGGCTATCGCTCACGATCTTCGCGAATCAGATCGGTACTGTCAGAAAAGACTCGGCCACGGAGGCGTTCGTGTGACTCGTGGGCCAGACGGCGCAAGTCCTCGATCGTATGGACCGACTCAACGCGCCGTTTGATTGACTCCAGCCATTCAGGATCGATGTTGAACGTCCTCTTTTCCATCCCCCAATTTTACCTCGGCCGTCCCCGAATGATTTCCAGCACCTCCCCCGCCCCGCCCGCTCCCGCCATCGCGCTGATCGCCGCTTGATCGCGCGACAGCCGCGCCAGGCGCGCGAGCAGGTCGAGGTGCTCGGCCCGGCGGGACTCGGGGGAGAGAAAGGCGATCAGCACGCGTGGGGCGCCGGCGCCTTCGACCACGCCTTCGCGGTTGATGCCGATGGCTGCGATGAAGTCGGGGACGCGGGCGTCGCGGGCGTGGGGGATGGCGATCGCGCCGCAGAGCGTCGGCGTCTCGCGCTCGCGGGCGAGCACCGCCTGCACCAGGCGCTCGACCTCGGCGGAGGCGAGGCCGTGATGCGGCAGCGTCTTGCGCAGCAGCGTGGCCGCGGCGGCGCCGACGTCGGCGCCGCGGACGCCGAAGATGATGTCGTCGGGGGTCAGGAGATCGATCAGCTGCATTACGTTGCGTGCGGGTAGCCGATGGAGTGCAGGTCGGCGCCGATCTCGTCGAGCGCCGCGGGGTCGTCGATCGTGGCCGGCACCGTGTACGGCGTCCCCTCGGCGATCCTCTTGATCGTGCCGCGCACGATCTTGCCGCTGCGCGTCTTCGGCAGGCGCTTCACGATCACGGCCTGCTTGAACGCGGCCACGGGGCCGATCTTCTCGCGCACGAGATGGATCAGCTCTCCGACGATGTCGTCCTGGCTGCGGGCCACGCCCGACTTCAGCACCACGAGGCCGACTGGAACCTCTCCCTTGATCGCGTCGGCCACGCCGACGACCGCGCATTCGGCAACGTCGGGATGCGAGGCCAGCACCTCCTCCATCGCGCCGGTGGAGAGGCGGTGTCCGGCCACGTTGATGATGTCGTCGGTGCGCGACATGATCCAGAGGTAGCCGTCGTCGTCGATGTAGCCGGCGTCGGCGGTCTTGTAGTAGCCGGGATAGACGCTCAGGTACCACTTGTAAAAATCGTCGTCGTTCTGCCAGAGCGTGGGCAGGCATCCGGGCGGCAGCGGCAGCTTGATGGCCACGTTGCCGATCGTCCCGCGCGGCGTCTCGTTGCGCCGGTCGTCGAGGATGCGCACGTCGTAGCCCGGCACCGGCTTCGTGCACGAGCCGGGCTTCACCGGATCCATGCCGAGGCCGACGCAATTCGCGCCGATCGGCCAGCCCGTTTCCGTCTGCCACCAGTGATCGATCACCGGCACGCCGAGCTTCGCCTCTGCCCACTGCAGCGTGTCGGGATCGCAGCGTTCGCCGGCGAGGAAGAGCGTGCGGAAGCGGCTGAGGTCGTACTTCTTGATGTACTCGCCGTTCGGATCGTCGCGCTTGATGGCCCGGAACGCCGTCGGCGCGGTGAAGAGCGCGGCCACGTTGTGCTCGGAGATCACGCGCCAGAACGCGCCGGGGTCGGGCGTGCCGACCGGCTTTCCTTCGTAGAGGATCGTCGTGCAGCCGTGAAAGAGCGGGCCGTAGACGATGTACGAGTGTCCGACGACCCAGCCGATGTCCGAGGCTGCCCAGTACACCTCGCCGGGCTCGACGCCATAGACATTCTTCATGCTCCACTTCAGGGCCACGAGATGGCCGCCGTTGTCGCGCATCACGCCCTTCGGCATCCCCGTCGTGCCCGAGGTGTAGAGGATGTAGAGCGGGTCGGTGGCTTCGACCGGAACGCAGTCGGCGGGCTTGGCGTCGCGCATGACGTCGTTCCAGTCGGCGTCGCGCTCGCCGAGCTCGCAGGGGAGCTGCCGGCGCTGCAGGATCACGCAGTGCTCCGGCTTCGACGGCGACAGGGCGATGGCCTCGTCGAGCATCGGCTTGTACGCGAGCAGGCGCCCCGGCTCGATCCCGCACGACGCCGAAACGATCACCTTCGGCTTGGCGTCGGCGATGCGCTTGGCCAGCTCCGGCGCGGCGAAGCCGCCGAAGACGACGGAGTGGATCGCGCCGATGCGCGTGCAGGCCAGCATGGCGATGACCGCCTCCGGCACCATCGGCATGTAGATGATGACGCGGTCGCCCTTCGTGACGCCGAGCGCGGCGAGCGCGCCGGCGAAGCGCGCCGTCTCGTCGCGCAGCTCGCGGTACGTGTATGTGCGCTGCGTGCCGGCCAGCGGGCTGTCGTAGATCAGGGCGGCCTGCTCGCCGCGGCCGCGATCGACGTGGAGGTCGAGGGCGTTGTAGCAGGTATTCGTCTGTCCGCCGACGAACCAGCGCGCAAAATTCTCGCGCGACGTGTCGAGGACGCGGTCCCACTTTTTGGTCCAGTGGACATCGCCGGCGGCGTCGCCCCAGAAGCCTTCGGGATCGTGGATGGATCGTGCGTACTGGCGATCGTAGCGCTCCGACATGAGCGCGATTCTACACGTCGCTTCGCACCAGCTCCCGGATCTGCTCGACGACCTCCGGGTTCGCCAGCGTGCTCGTGTCGCCGACCGGCATCTCGTTCGAGATCGCCGCCAGGACGCGGCGCATGATCTTCCCCGAACGCGTCTTCGGCATGTCCGGCACGATGCGCACGTGGCGGGGGCGGGCGATCTTGCCGATGAGCGTCTCGAGCTGATCGGCGACCGCGTTCTCGATCGCCTCCGTCGCGGCGATGCCGGGCTTCAGCGCGATGTAGACATCGGGCACGCGGCCGCGCGCGTCGTCGGCGACCGGCACGACCGCGGCCTCGGCCACGTCGCTGACCACGAGGCAGGCCGACTCCAGCTCCTTCGTGCCGAGGCGATGGCCGGCCACGTTGATCACCTCGTCGACGCGGCCGAGAATGCGGAAGTAGCCGTCGTCCGCGCAGACGCCGCCGTCGCCGGTGAAGTACGGCCAGTCGCGCCAATCTTTCGAGCGCGGATCGCGGCAGTACTTTCCGTAGTACGCGGCCACGAAGCGGTCGGGATCGCGCCAGATCGTCTGCAGGATTCCCGGCCATGGATTGCGGATGCAGACGCTCCCCGCCTTGCCGGGCGGCGGCACGTTGCCTTCCTCGTCGTAGATGACCGGATAGATTCCCGGCGCGCCCGGCCCCGCGCTGCCCGGCTTCATCGGCTGCAGCGCCGGCTTCGTCGCGCAGAGGAAGCCGCCGTTCTCGGTCTGCCACCACGTGTCGACGACGACCGCCTCTTTCTTGCCGACGGTCTCGTAGTACCAGCGCCAGATCTCCGGCTCGATCGGCTCGCCGAACGTCACCATCAGCTTGAAGTGATAATCGTACTTCTCCGGCTCGTCGGGGCCGCTGCGGCGGAGCATGCGGATCATCGTCGGCGCGGTGTGGAAGATGTCGACGCCGAGGCGCTCGGCGATGCGCCAGACGCGGCCGGCGTCGGGATACGTCGGCAGTCCTTCGTAGATCACCGTCGACGTGCCGAGGGCCAGCGGTCCGTAGACGACGTAGCTGTGGCCGGTGATCCAACCGACGTCGGCGGTGCACCAGTAGACGTCGTCTTCGTGAATGTCGAGGATGTACTTCGCCGTGCCGGTGACGTAGGCGAGATAGCCGCCGGTGCTGTGCTGGCAGGCCTTCGGCGCGTCGGTCGTGCCGCTCGTGTACATCAGAAACAGCGGCGCCTCGGACGGCATCGGCACCGGGTCGACCTTGCGCGACGCGCACTGCTTCACCGCGTCGTGCATGAAGAGGTCGCGCCCGGGAAGCATCGGCTGTGACGAGAGCGCGCGCTTGCGGTGGCGGCGCCAGACCAGCACCTTGTCGACGGCATGTCCCTGCAGCTTGGCCGTCTCCAGGGCGACGTGTGCTTTTTCGAGATGATCGACGGGATGGCCGTCGCGGTAATAGCCGTCCATTGTGATCAGCACGCGGCTGCCGCTGTCGGCGATGCGCTGGCCGCAGGCGTGGCCGCTGAAGCCGCTGTAGACGACGGAGTGGATCGCGCCGAGGCGCGCGCAGGCCAGCATCGAGATGGGCAGCTCGGGGACGAGGGGCATGTGGATCGTGACGCGGTCGCCGCTCTGCACTCCGCAGATCTCGCGCAGCACCGCGGCCACTTCGTTCACGCGGTTGTAGAGGTCCTGATACGTGATCGTCTCGATCGGCTCGTTCTCCAGCTCGGGGACGAAGATCAGCGCCGCGTGGCCGGCCTTCGTCGGAAGGTGCCGGTCGACGCAGTTGACGCTGGCGTTGAGCGTGCCGCCGGTGAACCACTTCCAGAACGGCGGATTGGAGTCGTCGAGGATCGTGTCCCACGGCCGGGACCAGGTGAGCATGTCGCCGTACTCGGCGTAGCAGTGCGGGAAGTTGTCGAGGGAGAAGCGCCGGTCGACGCCGGGATCGGTCAGATTCGCCTGGGCGATGAAGTCGGGAGGAGGAGGAATCGCTTCCTCCTCCTTCCAACGCACTGCAATCTGAGCTTCCGCGAGGTCGAGGACCGTCAAGGAGCGCTCCTTAAGAGACGACTACGACGTGGCTCCCTTCGGCGTGGGCACGGCAGCGGCCGTGGGAGTCGGAGCCTCTTCCGGCCGATGGGCCAGCAGGATTGCTCCGAAGGCGACGATGCTGAGAACGCCCGCCGTGTAGAAGGCGGCGTTGTAGTTG
>JBKOUP010000514.1:0-1573 GCA_046723495.1 Acidobacteriota bacterium | reverse complement strand
AGTCCGCCCCGCTCGTTCGCGCGATCGATCAACTCCTGACAGGCCCGCTCCAGATCGTCCTTGTTCTCGTTGACGACGCGGAGGATCTCTTCTTCGGGAAGCATGCCGGTGAGGCCGTCGCTGCAGAGGAGGTAGACGTCGCCGGGCTTCGACGCGACTTCCGAGGCGTCGGGGATGACCGAGAGAGCGCCGCCGAGGGCGCGGGTGATCACGTTGCGGAGCGGATGCTTCTCCGCTTCTTCCTCCGTCAGCATCCCGGCCTGCACCTGCTCGAAGACCCAGGAGTGATCGTTCGTGAGGCGGCTGAGGCGGCCGTCGCGCACGAGGTAGGCGCGCGAGTCGCCGACGTGCGCGACCGACATCGTGTCGTCGTCGGCCAGGCAGGCCACCACCGTCGTGCCCATGCCGCGCAGGCGGGCGTCCTTGCGCATGGCCTCCAGCACGCGCGTGTTGGCCAGCTTCAGCGCGGCCATCAGGCGGTTCGTGGAGCGCTTGTACTGCTCGTCGTAGGCATGCGGCCAGGTGCCGTCGTCTTCCTTCGTGTGGAGGATGAACTCGGAGATCGAATCGACGGCGATGCGCGAGGCGATCTCGCCGGCGGCGTGGCCGCCCATGCCGTCGGCGACGAGGTAGAGCTTCGCCTCGTCGGCCACGAGGTAGGCGTCCTCGTTGTGCTGGCGCTGCTTGCCGACGTGCGTCACGCCGTATGATTTGATCTCCATCCCTCCTAGCCTTTTTTCGCGCGGCGGATCTCGGCCAATGCCGACTGCACTTCGGCATTCGCCGGGTCCCACTGCAGAGCCTCGCCAAAGTATCGTTCGGCCTTGGCGACGAGGCCGGCGCGGCGGCAGATCAGCCCCGCATCCTTTAGATAGACGAAATTGACAGGCTCTTTCTGAACGGCGGCCTCGATCGACTGCACGGCCTGGCGGGCATTGCCGAGGCGCATGGCCGCCAAAGCCAGGTAATGCTGGGCCTTGGCGTCGGCGGGGTTGTGCTTCACGGCCATGTCGAAATTTTCGTACGCGGCCCGGATATCGTTCTCCTTCCAGGCCTTGGCCCCCTTGGCCAGGTAGGCCTTGGCGATCTGCGCGAAGTCGACCGTGGCGCCCTTGCCGCCGCCGGAGCTCAGCTCGGCGTCGTGCTGCTTCCGGCGGGTGGAGCTCGTGAGCACGTTGACCGCCTCCGTCAGCGTCTGGAAGCGGCGCTCGGCGTCGCTCTTGTCGGGCCCGGTGTAGCGGTCGGGATGGTTCTCGCGGGCCAGCCGGCGGAAGCGCTCGCGGATCTCCTGCTCGGATGCAGAGCGCTCGACCCCCAGAACTTCGTAATAGTTCACCTTCATTCGGAAAATTATTTTTGGCTGCGCTGATTGAAGAGCTTGCGCGCCGTCGCGCGCACGACCTCGGCGACGCCCTTGTCGTCCTTCAACCCTTTCAAATCTCGTAAGGTTAAACGATTGATCAGCGTGAGAACAACCCCTATCGGCGCCTTCGGATTGTGCACCAAGGCATTGATGATCGGCGTCTTGGACATCCAGTCCCGGCGCGTGCCGATGATGCGCAGCACCTCGTCG
>JBKOUP010000376.1:0-11430 GCA_046723495.1 Acidobacteriota bacterium | reverse complement strand
GCTTCGCGCCGGCGACACGCTTGTTGTCGTGCAGGAGCGTTCGCGCGGCAGCGCCTTCGCCCGTACGCTCTACCTGGAACGGCCGGATACGAACGTCTGCGTGATCAACGCCGAGACGCTCGACGAGGCGCTCGTCGCCGGCGAGGCCGCAAACGTCGACGGATTCGCGGAAGTGTTCTACGAGCACGGCGAGCGTTTCGTACCGCGTCTCATGCCCGTCGGCTTCGGCCCGTCCGAACCGCTGCACGCGAGCGATGTGCTGCTCGTCAGCGGCGGCGGCAAGGGCATCGCCGCGGAATCGGCGCTGCATCTGGCGCGGCGCAGCGGCGCCGCCGTCGGAATCGTCGGCCGCTCCGATCCCGAAGCCGACGCGGAGCTCGCCGCAAATCTCGCTCGCTTCCGCCGCGACGGCATCCGCGTGCACTACGTTCGCGCCGACGTCACCGGCGCCGCCGCAATCGCGCGCGCGGTGCACGAACTTCGTGCTGCGCTGGGCGCGATCACGGTCGTCATCCACGGCGCCGGCACGAACGAACCGGCGCTGATCGAACAGCTCGACGAAGAGCAATTTCGCGCTGTGTTCGCGCCGAAGGTGGACGGACTCGGAAATCTGCTCCGTGCCTGCGACGGCGATTCTCTCCGCCTGGTCGTCGCCTTCGGCTCGGTCATCGCCCGCAGCGGAATGCGCGGCGAAGCGCACTACGCCTTCGCGAACGAGTGGCTGGCCGCGGCGATGGACGATTTCGCCGCGGCACACCCGCGCTGCCGCGCGCTGACGATCGAATGGTCCGTGTGGTCGGGCGCGGGAATGGGAGAGCGCCTCGGGCGCATCGAGGCGTTGCGCCGCGAAGGCATCACTCCAATCGGCCTCGATGATGCCGTGAGTGTCCTGAAGTCGCTCGTCGCCTCCGATGCCCGCGGCTCGGTCGTCGTTGCGGGCCGCCTCGGCGCATCGAAAACGCTGTCGCCGCGCGCGCCCGATCTTCCCATCCTCCGCTTCCTCGAGCAGCCGCGGGTGGCCATCGATGGAATCGAGATCGTCGCCGACACCGAGCTCACACTCGGCTCCGATCCGTACCTCGGCGAGCACGTATTCCGCGGCGACGCGCTCCTCCCCGCGGCGGTCGCGCTCGAAGCGATGGCCCAGGCCGCGTCGGCACTCGGCCCGCTCACGCTACCCCTCGCGTTCGTCGATCTCGATTTCCGGTGGCCGATCGTCGCCGGTGAGCGTGCCACGACGATGCGCGTCGCGGCGCTCGCGCGCGAGAACGGCGTCGACGTCGTCCTGCGCTCGTCGGCGACGCAATTCACCGTCGATCACTTCCGCGCGCGCATCGCCGCCGGCATCGGCGTGGAGCCACAGCGCCTGACGATACCGGCCACTCTGCTGCCACTCGACGTCGAACGCGACGTTTACGACGCGCTCCTGTTTCATCGCGGCCGCTTCCGCCGCATCCGCTCGTACCGCGCGCTTACCGCGCGCGAGTGCGTCGCCGAGATCGAGACACGCCGAGAGCCGTGGTTCGCGGTGTACCGCCCGTCAGCGTTGCTCCTCGGCGATCCGGGTGTGCGCGATGCCGCCATCCACGCGCTGCAGGCGTGCGTCCCGTACGCGACGGTGCTGCCGTCGGCCGTCGAATCGATCGAGCTGCTTGCGCCGTTGCCGGAGCACGGCTCGCTGTTCGTTCATGCGCAGGAGCGCGAGCGCGCCGCCGATCACTTCGTTTACGATCTCGCCCTCACCGACGCCGCTGGATGGATTGTCGAGCGCTGGCACGGACTGCGGCTCCAGATCGTGGAGCGGCGCGCCGCTGCACCGGACTTCGCGCCGATCCTCTGGGCGCCGCTGCTCGAGCGCCGCCTCGACGAGATCGCCGGCGTACCGGTGCGTGTCACCGTCGACTGCGATTCGCCGGGACCGCGCGCATCGATGCTCCATGTCGTACGCCGTCCCGATGGCAAGCGGGATGATGAGTCAACGTCGCTGTCGCACGCGGCCGGCCTCACGGTCACGGTTTCGTCGCCGACCGGCATCGCGTGCGACCTCGAGCCGGTCGTCGACCGCGGCGAAGCCGATTGGGCGACGCTCCTGGGACCGGCACTCCTGCCGCTGGCGCGCACGGTCGCCGCGCAAACCGGCGAGGATTTCGCCGCCAGTGCCACTCGCATCTGGACGGCACACGAGTGTACGCAGAAACGGCACGGCGTCGCGGCCGGCGCGTTGACGCTGTCGAACAGCGATGCGGGCGGCGTCGTGACGCTGTCGTCGGGCGCCGACCGAATCACCACGTTCGTGCTCGGCAACGCCGCGGGCCAGCGCTTCGCCTGCGGATTCGCCATCGGTCTCGCGCCGCAAACCATCGACATGCCGTGGAAGAAAAGGAGGACGTCATGAGCCGCATGCACTTGCCGGAGGTCGAAGTCCATCACGGAGGCAGCCCCTGGGGAGACGCCGCGCACATGCTGGAGTCGGCCGGCCTTCCCGTGCCGCGGATCCTCCATCTGTTCGATTACAAGCCGCAATGGACGCGATTTCTCGCGGAGTTCACGCAGTGCGTGATGCGCGGCCCCTCGCCGCTTACATCGGGGCAGCGCGAGCTGATTGCGGCATTCACCTCGCGTCTGAACCACTGCCACTTCTGAACCGGCTCGCACGCCGCGGTCGCGGCGGAACTGCTGGGAGATGCGGCGCTGGTCGAGCAGGTGTTGCGCGACTTCCGCAACGCGCCGCTGCCGCAGAGCGAAAAGATGCTGTTGATGTTGATCGAAAAAACGGCGCTCGCGTCGAGTACGGTCACCGACGCCGACGTCGCCGCGGTGCGCCAGGCCGGCTGGAGCGACGAAGCGATTTACGACGCCATCACCGTCTGCGCGCTCTTCCGTTTCTACAACGCCTGGGTCGACGGCTGCGGAGTCGGCGCGCTGCCGCCGGAGGGCTACGCGATGTCGGGCAAGCGCCTGGCCACCGAGGGATACGCGCCGGCGCAGGAGACCGTCGCCGCGACATGAGAACGTACGACTACGCGGTCACGATTGGCTTCGAGGAGACGAACCTCGTCGGGAACGTCTACTTCGTCAATCATCTGCGCTGGCAGGGGAAGTGCCGCGAGCTGTTCCTGCACGAGCACGCGCCGGGAGTTGTCAGCGAGCTCGCCGCCGGGTTGCGTATCGTCACGGTCCGCTGCGCGTGTGAATACCACGCAGAACTGAGCGCCTTCGATGAAGTGCTGGTGAAGATGTCGTTGCGCGCACTGCGGCAGACGTCGCTCGCCCTGGAATTCGACTATGTGAAGCGCACGAACGGACACGAAGTCATCGTCGCTCGCGGCGAGCAGGAGATCGCGTTTTTGCGCGACGGTGCGGCGGCGCCGGTGCCTGATGAACTGCGCAAAGCGCTGGTGCCGTACACGTGGCAATGAGGAGCGGCATGAGCGAGCAAGTTCTTCCCGCCGTCCACCCCCACCGCGCCACCACGGTGCGCAGCCACGTCGCAGCCGCCGAAGCGGTGATCGCGGCGATGCGCGTCCATCCCGAGGCCCCTCTCGATCTGGCGGAGATGGCCGAGGTCGCGGGCCTCAGCCGCTACCATCTCGATCGCGTCTTCCGAGAGATCACCGGCATCTCGCCGAGGCAGTTCCAAACATCGCTGCGCCTGAACCGTGCCATGCGACTCCTCCTCACCAGCAGCCGCAGCGTGACGGATATCTGCCTCGACATCGGCTACGAGAGCCTCGGCTCGTTCGTGACGCGCTTCACGCAGACGTTCGGCTTGGCACCGCAGAAGCTGCGCGGCCTCGCAGCCCAGCTCGATCAGCCGTGGGGCGCCTGGCTGGACGAGTCGGCACTGTCCGATCTTTTCGAAATCCCTGGTGAGCCTTTCCTCGTCCGCGGTCGTGTGGAGAGCACGGCCGCCCTTTCCGGCTTGATCTTCGTCGGCCTCTTTCCCACTCCGCTGCCGCTCGGCCCGCCCGTAGCGTGCTGTGTAACGCGGATGCCCGGCGCCTTTGCCATCGGCGCAACGCCCCCTGGCTCGCTCTACCTGCTCGCCGTGGGAATTCCATGGAGCGAGCGCCCGCTCGACTTCCTCTTGAATGAGCAAACGATGCGCGGCGCAGCGCGGCAACCGGTCGACCCCGGGGACACGCGTGAGTGGCTCGTGGCCCTCCGCCCGGCCTCACCGCTCGATCCGCCGATCAATCTCGCCTTGCCGTTCCTGATCGTGCTCCGCCTGCTGAAGCTGACGGACGCGCCGTTGCACGTTTCCATCGCGGAATTGCATGCACGGATGAAGCAGGGACGGTAGGACGGGCCGTACGCGCAATCGGGAAGAAGACTCTCAAAAGAACTGAACATAAGCTTAGGAGAATAACGATGAAGAAGGATCGGCGGCTGTCGATCCCGAGTTGCGGAACGGCTGCCCAACCCTTACCTCCATGCAAAGGAGAGAATCATGCAAACGCCTTCCAGGAAGCTGTGGTTGTTGATCTCGGCGCTGGTGGTCGTCTTCGGCCTGTCGAGCCTCGAGGCCTGGGCGCAGGAAGCACTACTGAAGGAGGGATCCGACTGCTGGCAGACCGAGTCGGGGACGGAGCAGCATCTGCATACCATCCCCGCCGGATTCTTCGGCAAGGGTTCTCAGGCCGTCCCGAATCCCACGATCAAATTCAAAGGCGTTCCTCTGCCGACCGCGAGAGTCAAGGGTGCTTTTCCGCCCAATTGCGGCTGCCCGGACAAGGTCGACGTCAAGATCACCTGGACTGACCCCCACGGCAACGTGACCAGGGACATGCGGCACGCCATCAAGCAGCACGTCGACGAGAGCACCAAGGTCGACACTTGCGTGCACCGCATGAACAGCGCCGCATTCAAGGGCAAGGGCGCTTCCCATAAGGTGGAAATCCAGCTGGTCGCCCTTTCCTTGACCAGCGTCGCGCCGCTCAAGGTCACCTTCAAGAACCCGGGAGCTGCCAACACCACCAAGTCCTTCGACGTCTTCGTCACCGAGAGCGGCACGCAGGACAAGGGCGACATCACCCTCACCGCGAACAGCGTGAACAAGAGGCTCGCCAAAGGCAACGTCAAGCTCGGTAACCTGCACATCACCTACGATGTGAAGTTCGTCGAGCACGGCGGCACCGCGACCTTCACGATGACCGGGCAGAAGCTACACCTGGTGAACACGCTGGGGACGTTCGAGCAGCTGATTCCGTAGACGGTCGCGAGCTCTTTCCTTTCGAGGCGGTCGTTGCGCGCCGGCCTCGGTGGAGTCGTGCCCCGACTTTGGTCCGCCAAAGTTCACTCACTTCTCCCGTTTAGACTTTTGCACTAATTTTGCGTACGATCGTTCGCAAAATGCGTACGATCTCGAGCCCCCCCACTTCCTCCAATCCCGGCGCACTGCTGTTTGGAAAAGCGAGAGGGCGGCTCCTCGCCTGGCTGTACGCGCATGCCGACCAGCGCTTCTACCTGCGGCAACTCGTCGCTCTGACGGGAGTCGCACAAGGCTCTGTTCAGCGTGAAGTGCTGCTGCTGACCCGCGCGGGACTACTGACGCGTGATGTCGAGGGGCGGCAAGTCTACTACCAAGCGAGTCAAGCCTCGTCGATCTTCGCCGAACTGCAGCGTATCCTCCTCAAGACGTTCGGCGCCGCGGAGGTCATCCGCCACGCGCTTGATGAGATCGAGGGCATGATCGAGATTGCGCTCATCTACGGTTCCACGGCGAAAGGCACGGCTGGCGCCGGAAGCGATATCGACCTGCTCGTGGTAGGACGCGTGTCGCTCGGCGAAGTCGTTCGTGCCCTGGCGCCCGCGCAGAGAGAGCTTGGCCGTGAAATCAATCCGACTGTCTACCCAAAGGAGGAGCTCAGAAAGAAGGTTCGCGCGGGCCATCACTTCCTGAACTCTGTTTTGCGCGAGTCCAAAATCTTTGTCGTGGGAACCGAGCATGACCTTGACCGACTGGCAAAAGTACGGCTGGCTGACAGCTCACCAAACCAGCGCGCGCGAAATCGCCGATCTCCTCGCAGTCGTCGAGCGTGATCTCGCGGACAGCGCGGCGGGAAAAGTCAGCGCCGACTGGCGACTCAATATCGCTTACAACGCGGTATTGCAAGCCGCGACGGCAGCACTCGCTGCCTCGGGATTTCGTGCATCCCGCGATCAACATCACTACCGCATCATTCAGTCCCTTCGCGAGACGGTCGGCACCGACGAGCGCCTCGTCACGACGTTGGATGCGTTCAGAAAGAAACGCAATCTCGGCGAATACGAACGCGCCGGCATTGCATCGGACGCAGATGCAGCCGAGATGCGGAAGCTCGCCGAGAGACTCCGCGATGATGTCGTCGAGTGGTTGCAAGAAAATCATCCGGATTTGCTCGTGAAGCTCTGAGCAGAATGCGCATTCAGGCGATCGCGGGTTCGGCGGCACGCGTCATTCAACTGATTCGCGGTCGTGGCAGCCGCAGGGCGGTGGTGCCGCTCATGCCGTAAACGGGTCGACGATGTCGACACCCGCCTTGGCGAAATCCGCATGGTTCCGAGTGGCCACGACGAGGTCGTGAACGAGGGCCGTCGCTGCAATCAGACTATCTTTGATCGGCATCGCAAGGCCTGACGCTCGGAGACGGGCAAGCAACTCTGCCCAACGAAGTCCGGTCTCCGCCTCCCAAGGCAGACAAACAAGATGCTTGACGCCGGCGTTGAACCACTGGTCGAGCCGCGTCCGGCGCTTTCCTCGTGGCAAGAGAAGAATGCCAAACCGAATCTCGCCGAGAATGATTGGATCGACGGCGATGTCTCGCTCGTTGTCCCTCAGCCACTCGACTACACGTACGTAGGGAGCCGGCTTCGTAGGCTCACTCAAAACGTTGGCATCGACCAGGTATCTCACAGCGCATCCGTCGACTCGGATTCGACCGGAACGAAAAATCCTTTCTCGGGACATGCGAGAAGCCAGTCGACCACACCCTCGTTCGGCGAGGGCGCGCTACGCACGAGCCGGTACTCGCCGCGCTCGAGACGTTCGACGATGAACTCCTCCCCGGGCTCGATGCGGTCCTGCTTTCGAAGCTCGGCGGGTAGGACGATTTGACCCTTCGACGATACGGTCGTCTTCATCACGAACGTAAGATACCGTCTTACACTGTCTCGAGTCCAGGCGGAAATGGCATTCAGGAGGTCGTGAGCTCGATCCTCATCGGCTCCGCCAGAATCCCTCATTCGAGCCGCAGATCGTCGGCGATCCTCGGAAGCGCAATCGCTGAGATCTTGGGGGTCATCGGAAACGTGTCCGTTCCCGCATGAACGACGAACAGATGACGGAGACGGAGATCCTCCAGCGCTGTCGTCATCGAGCGCGTCACCGCCGGTTGGGCTGTCAGCTTGAACTCCACGCCCCATCGTTTGCGTCCCCGCACGACGAGAAGATCGAGCTCCGCGCCGCCGTGAGTCGCCCAGAAAAACCGTTCCTCCCGCCGCAGATCGAGCAGGGATGCGACCTGTTGCAGGGCGAAGCCCTCCCACGAAGCGCCCACCTTCGGATGGCCGAGGAGATCGGCATCGTCGTCGATGTCGAGCAGCGCATGCAGGATGCCTGAATCGCGCAAATACACCTTCGGCGCTTTTACCTGACGTTTGCCGAGATTCTCGAACCACGGAGGAAGCTGGTCGATGACCAGCGCCGACGTCAACAGATCGAGGTATCTGGCGACCGACGTGGCTCCGATAGCCAGTGAGCGCGCGATCTCCGAACCGTTCCAGATTTGAGCATGGAAGTGCGCAACCATCGTCCAGAATCGCCGAAGGGTCGTCGCATTCGTCGAAATCCCGAGTTGAGGGATATCCCGTTCGAGAAATGTCCGGACGAAGTCCCGGCGCCACTCCCTGCTCTCTTCATCCGTCCGTGCCACGAACGATCGAGGAAATCCTCCTCGGATCCAGAGATCGCGCCATGAACTGGCACCGGTTTCGGTCAAGTCAAAACCGTCTACTTCGTGGTAGTGGATGCGCCCGGCAAGCGATTCAGAAGATTGCCGCAGAAGATCGGGAGAGGCACTCCCCAGCACAAGAAACGAAGCGGGACGGTGGGGACGATCGGTCAGAACCCGCAGCACGGTGAAGAGGTCGGGAACGCGCTGAATCTCGTCGAGGATCACGAGACCGCGAAGTGGCTCGAGCGCCAACATCGGATCGGCCAGTTGCGCGAGATGCGCCGGGTTTTCCAAGTCGAAGACGCGCGCCGGACTCGACTGCGCAGCCACCTGCCGGGCGAGGGTCGTTTTCCCCACCTGCCGCGCGCCGATTAGACAGACGACAGGAGTACGTTTCAAGGCCGCGATGACGCGATCTAGATGGCGATGTCGAGGAATCAACTCGCACGAAGTCTACCGTGAAAATTCACCGGGTCGCGGTGAATTTTCACGAAGCGCGACCCGGGAGCAAGCGTGATCCTCCAACTGATTCGCGGCGTGTCCTCCATCAATGCACCGTCACCGTCGCTGTGGCGCTGTTCGTCGCGCCGCATGAATTCGAGACGCGGACCCAGTACGACGTCGTCGTTGCCAGGCGTGGGGTTGCGTACGACGACGACGTTGCGCCGGCGATCGGCGACGACGTGTTGCCGGACGTGCCGGTGTACCACTGATAGGTCATCGGGCGGGGGCTGGTGGCGGTGACCGAGAGCGTCGTGGAGCTGTTCTTCCTGATCGTCACGCTTGCGGGCTGCGCGGTGATCGCCGGAGCGGCGTCGACCGTCACCGTGGCGCTGCCGCTGCTCGTCCCGGTGCACAACGGATCGGACACCGACGTCACCGAGTACGTCGTCGTCGCCGCCGGCGAAACCGTTCGCGTCGCGGCCGTTCCCGACGTGATCTGCTGCGTGGCGCCGTCGGACCAGGTGACGTTGACCGGATATCCGGAAACCGTGAGCGAGGCCGTGATCGTGGCGGACGAGCCGGAGCAGATCGTGGTGCTGCCGGACACGCTCGCCGTCGGCGGGACGTGGACGACGACGTAGGCGTTCCCGCCGCTCGCGCCGAGGCAACCGGTGGCGTCGGAGATCGCGGTGACGGTGTAATTCGTCGATGCCGACGGGCTCACGCTGCGCGACGCCGTCGTCCCGCTGGAGATCGTCTGAACGGCGCCGTCGCTCCACGTCACCGTGAACGGCGCGGTACCGCTCAGCGATGCGCTGATCGTCGCCGACGCGCCGGCGCAGACCGTTCCGCCGCCCGAGACGGCGGCGAACGGCGCATTCAGGACCGTGACCGTCACCGGCTCCGAGCTCGCGCTCGTGCAGCCGGCCGCGTTCCGGACCGTGACCGCGTACGACCCGCTGCTGTTCACCACGATCTCCTGCGTCGTCTCGCCGTCCGACCAGCTGTACGTGTTTGCCGGCGACGAGGTCAACCGCACCGACCCTCCGGTGCAGAACGTCGTCGAGCCGGTGACGGTGATGGCCGGCTGGGCCGGCACGGGCAGGGCGCCGACGAACTTCGAGCTCGAGGCCGTGCAGCCCTGGTTGTTCACCGTGAGCGAGAGCGTCGATCCGTTCGGGCCGGGAACGAATCCGATTCCGGTCGAGCCCTGCCCCCATTGGATCACGCCGCCGCCGTCGATCGACCACGCGTACGTCGTATCTGCCGAGAACTCCGGCCCGCTCGCGGTGGAGGTCACGTTCGTGCAGGCGTTGTCGGGCGCGGTGATCGCCGCCGAGACCGGAGTCACCGTCACCTGCACCGCGTTCGTCGTGGCCGAGCCGCAGCCGTAATTGTCGGTGACGTCGGCATAGTACCAGGCCGTCGCGGCGGGAGAGACGGTGATGACCGGCGTCGTGGCGTTGACCGTGTCGCCGTAGGCGTGCCAGACCACCGTGTAGCTGCCGCTGCCGCCGGTCGGCGTGGCCGTGATCGTGGTGCTCGATCCCTGGCAGATCGTCGATGAGGCGGCGCTGACGGTCGCGCTGGAGAGTGGCGACGCGACGGCGATCGTGGCGCTCTGCGACATCACGCATCCGTTGCCGGTGTCGACGCTGGCGGTGACGACCGCGGGCGCCGTGCCGTCGATCGTCAGATCGATGCTGCGGCCGTAGTTGTTCACGATCGTTCCGTTCGTCAGATTCCAGGAGTACGCCCCCGTCGCGCCGACGATCTCGACGTTCTGGATCAGCGCGCTCGGGCACGCCGCCGCCGGCACGCGAGCCAGCGCGAAGTCGTTCACCGTCACCGTGACCGAGGCGGACGTCGCGCAGCCGGCGCCGTCATCGACGGCCACCGTGTACGTGCCGCTGAAATCGGTCGTGGCCGTGCGCGCGGTCCCGTAGTCGTAGCCGTAGCCATCGGTCCAGTGATAGCTCGCCCATCCCGCGCCGGCGTCGAGCGTGGCGGCCGTCCCGCAGGTCGGATTCGCAGGCGTCACCGAGATCGACGGAGGCGTGCACTGCGCGAAGAGTCTCGGCACGAACGAGAAAACGACGAGGCAGATGTAAACCAGGGACAGGGGCCGCATACAGGTCCTCCATCGACAGGATGTTCGAAGGCCGCGATTTATATCATCCGCCGCTCAGCGCCGGCAAAATGAAAATCTCGGCGCCGTTGCGGACCGGCGCGGCCATCCCGCCGAGGTCGCGGGCGTTCTCGCCGTCGACGAAGACGTTGATGTGGGGGCGTACCTCGCCGAGCTCCGTGACCACGCGGTCGCGCACGGCCGGGCACTCGCGCCACAGCATGGACAGCGCCTCGGAGAGGGAGCCGTTCGCCAAGTCGACGCGGACCTCGGCGCGCTCGGCGGCGAGCGCGCGCAGCGGGCCGGGAATCATGAACGTGACCGCCATCAGCGCGCGCGCCGGCGCGGCAGCGACACCCGCGCGGCCTTGACGCAGACGACGGGCGGCAGGCCGTCGGCGATCTCCGACCAGCTCTTCCCCTCGTCCGCCGAGCCGAACAGCTTCCCGTTGCGCGTGCCGAAGTAGACGCCGGCGGGGTCGAGCGCGTCCGCGGCCAGCGCGTCGCGCAGCACCGTCTCGTAGGCGTCCTTCTGCGGCAGCCCTTTCGTCATCGGCTTCCAGCTCTTCCCGCCGTCGCGCGTGCGGTAGACGCGCAGCTTCCCCTCCGGCGTGCAGCGGAACTCGTCCGACTCCAGCGGCACGATCCAGGCCGTGTCCGCGTCCTCCGGGTGCACGGCCATGCCGAAGCCGAAGTCCGACGGCACGCCGTTGGCGATGTCGTTCCAGCTCTCGCCGTCGTCGTCGCTGCGGTAGAGGCCCCAGTGATTCTGCAGGTACATCCGCGACGGCTGCGCCTTCGTCCGGGCCACCTTGTGCACGCATTGGCCGAACTCCGGATACTTGTCGGGCAGGAAGTCCGCGCGCACTCCCTGGTTCGAGGGGCGCCACGAGCGGCCCCCATCCGTCGTCACGTACATCCCCGC
>JBKOUP010000194.1:0-2296 GCA_046723495.1 Acidobacteriota bacterium | reverse complement strand
GCCGACGGCGGCGCAGATCGCGTCGGCATCGCCGCCGCGTACCTGCACGATGTTCACGCCGCCGTCGACCGCCGCGCGCACGATCGACGGCAGCCGCGCATCGTCGCGCGTCACCAGCATCAGCATCACCGCACCACGCCCTCCAGCGGACTGCTGGCCGAGGCGTACGGCAGCACCGGCATCCGTCCGGCGAGGTACGCCGCCCGCCCCGCTTCGACGCCGAGGCGCATCGCCTTCGCCATCAGCGCGGGATCGTGCGCTCGGGCGATGGCCGTGTTGACCAGGCAGGCCGAGGCGCCGAGCTCCATCGAGATCGCCGCGTCCGAGGGGACGCCGATGCCGGCGTCGACCACCACCGGCACCTTCGCCTGCTCGACGATGATGCGGATGGCGTCGAACGTCTTCATCCCCTGCCCGCTGCCGATCGGCGACGCCAACGGCATCACCGTGGCCGTGCCGATCTCCTGCAGCTTCAGCGCAAGGACCGGATCGGCGTTGATGTACGGCAGCACCACGAAGCCCTCGGCGACGAGGACTTTGCAGGCCTCGAGCGTGCCGACGGGATCGGGCAGCAGGTATTTCGGATCGGGGATGACCTCGACTTTGATCCAGTCGCTGAGTCCCATGGCCCGGGCCATGCGCGCCGTGCGGATCGCTTCGTCGGCCGTGCGCGCGCCGGCCGTGTTCGGGAGGATGTGGTAGCGCTTCCAGTCGATCTCGTCGAGGATGCTGCGCTTCGGCGCGTCGAGGTCGATGCGGCGCAGCGCCACGGTAACGATCTCGCATCCCGAGGCGTCGAGCGCGGCGTTCATCTCCTCGGCGTTGCGGTACTTGCCCGTGCCGAGCATCAGGCGCGAGGTGAAAACTTTGTCGCCGATCTCCAGGACTTCAAACATAGAGCTCACCGCCTTTCTCGACGAACTCCTTCGACTTCTCGTCCATGGCCTCGCGCACCTCCTGGGTGATCTTCATCGAACAGAAATGCGGGCCGCACATGGAGCAGAAGTGCGCGGCCTTGGCCCCCTCGGCCGGCAGCGTGGCGTCGTGGAACTTCTGCGCGGTCTCGGGGTCGAGGGCGAGGTTGAATTGATCCTGCCAGCGAAATTCGAAGCGCGCCTTCGACATGGCGTCGTCCCAGGCGCGCGCGGCGGGATGACCTTTAGCGATGTCGGCGGCGTGCGCGGCGATCTTGTAGGCGATTACGCCCTGCTTGACGTCCTCCTTGTCGGGAAGGCCGAGGTGCTCCTTCGGCGTGACGTAGCAGAGCATGGCCGTGCCGTACCAGCCGATCATGGCCGCGCCGATCGCGGAGGTGATGTGGTCGTAGCCGGGAGCGATGTCGGTCGTCAGCGGGCCGAGGGTGTAGAACGGCGCCTCGGCGCACCAGTCGAGCTGTTTGTCGACGTTCTCCTTGATCAGGTGCATCGGAATGTGGCCCGGACCCTCGTTCATGACCTGGCAGCCGTGCTCCCAGGCGATCTTCGTCAGCTCGCCCTGCGTCTGCAGCTCGGCGAATTGGGCCTCGTCGTTGGCGTCGGCGATGGAGCCGGGGCGCAGGCCGTCGCCGAGGGAGAAGGAGACGTCGTAGGCGGCCATGATCTCGCAGATCTCGCGGAAGCGCGTGTAGAGGAAGTTTTCCTGGTGACGGGCGAGGCACCACTTGGCCAGGATCGAGCCGCCGCGGGAGACGATGCCGGTGACGCGCTTGGCCGTGAGGGGGATGTAGCGCAGGAGGACGCCGGCGTGGATGGTGAAGTAGTCGACGCCCTGCTCGGCCTGCTCGACGAGGGTGTCGCGGAAGATTTCCCACGTCAGCTCCTCCGGCTTGCCGGCGACTTTCTCCAGGGCCTGGTAGATCGGAACGGTGCCGATGGGAACAGGAGCGTTGCGCACGATCCACTCGCGCGTCTCGTGGATGTTGCGCCCGGTGGAGAGGTCCATGACGGTGTCGGCGCCCCAGCGGATGGCCCAGGCCATCTTCTCGACTTCTTCCTCGATGGAGGAGCTGACGGCGGAGTTGCCGATGTTGGCGTTGATCTTCACGAGGAAGTTGCGGCCGATGATCATCGGCTCGCTCTCGGGATGGTTGATGTTGGCGGGGATGATGGCTCGGCCGCGGGCGACCTCGGCGCGCACGAAGTCGGCCGGCAGCCCCTCGCGCACGGCGATGTAGTCCATCTCCGGCGTGACGACGCCGGCGCGGGCCTGCTGGAGCTGCGTGACGAGCCCGGTGCCGCGCAGGACGCGCCGCCGCGGCGGGAGGGGGAGCTCGGCGTCGCTGTGCCCGGGCACGGGG
>JBKOUP010000148.1:0-5424 GCA_046723495.1 Acidobacteriota bacterium | reverse complement strand
GGTGAGCGGCGTCGTGGACCTCGCGATCCTCCGCTGTGCAACGAGTCTTGGTCGTGAGTTTTACTGAGCGTCAGACGGCGACAGGCTCATCGGCGCACGGGAGGCGACGCCGCGGCATAAGATGATGTCGTGTCCCGCCTCAAGGTGCAATGTTTCGCGATGTCGCTCGACGGCTTCAGCGCCGGTCGCGACCAGGATGTCGACAACCCGCTCGGCGTCGGCGGCGTCGCCTTGATGGAATGGTTCTTCGAGACGCGCACGTGGCGGCGGATGCACGGGCTTGCCGGTGGCGAGGACGGCGTCGACGAGACGATGGCGGCGCGCGGTTTTGAGAACATCGGTGCGTGGATCCTCGGCCGCAACATGTTCGGACCGGTGCGCGGACCGTGGCCCGACGAGAGCTGGCGCGGCTGGTGGGGCGAGGAGCCGCCGTATCACGTGCCGGTCTTCGTGCTCACGCATCACCCGCGGGCGCCATTGGCCATGCAAGGCGGCACGGAATTCCGCTTCGTCACGGACGGAATCGAATCCGCGCTGGAGCAGGCCAAGGCCGCCGCGGCCGGCAAAGACGTGCGCGTCGGCGGCGGCGTGGCCACGATCCGCCAGTACTTGCGCGCCGCGCTGATCGACGAGCTGCACCTGGCCATCTCGCCCGTTCTCCTCGGCCGCGGCGAGCATCTGCTCCACGGCATCGACCTTCCCGCGCTCGGCTACGAATGCGTCCGCCACGTGCCGGGCACGCGCGCCGCCGCGCACGTGTTCCTGCAGAAGCGGACGTGACGAGGCAATCCGAGACGCCACCGCGCGTAGTGGGATATGATTTCGCCAAACGACAACCTGGAGGAGGGATTCCATGCGTCATAAGTACGTATTCGTGGCCCTATTGATCCTTTCCATCGGTGTCCCGCTGAGCCTGAGCGCGGCAGAAAAGAAAGCCGCGGCGAAGAAACCCACCGACGCCGCCCTCATCGCCAGCGCCAGCAAGGCCGCGCCGCCCAGCATCGCCAAACACGCAACCGTCGTGACCATGGGCGCGGACGGCTCGATGCGCGAGGTCCGCAAAGGGACCAACGGCTGGACGTGCATGCCCGACAACCCGGAGACACCCGGTCCCGACCCGATGTGCTGGGACGCCAACGCGGGTGCGTGGCTCCACGCCTACCTCGGCAAAGAGCCGCCGCCTACCGGCAAGGTTGGCTTCATGTACATGCTCGCCGGCGGTACGGACGCCAGCAACACCGATCCGTACGCCACGAAGCCGACCGCGTCGAACCACTGGATCAAGACCGGGCCGCACATCATGATCGTCGGCGCCGACGCCGCGTTCTACGATTCCTATCCGAAGGGCGCCGATCCCGATACCTCGGTGCCGTACGTGATGTGGGCGGGGACGCCGTACCAGCACCTGATGGCGCCCGTGAAATAGCTACGCGGTCGTGCCAATGCGCAAGTGGCGCGTGGCCAGGAAAACCTCGCGCAGGAACGAGAGCAGCGCGGCGATGAGCGCGAGCATCGCCGCGATGAAGAGGCCGCCCACGATATTGCTGATCGGATAGCGGGCCAGCGCGCTGACGAACAGCGACGTCACGACGAAGCAGATCAACAGCGCGCTGCTCGTGCCGAGGGCGATGGCGCGGTAGATCAGCTTGCTGCGGCGGGAGAGGACGCGGAGCTCGTCATGCGCCGCGGCCTGCGTGTCCTTCTCCGCGCCCGCGACGAGCCTCTCCAGAATGCGGGCCCGGTCGACGAGGCGCGCCAGCCGTCCGCTCAAGACGCTCAGCAGCGCGGCGATGCCGGAGATCAGAAAGACCGGCGCGACGGAGAGCTGAATCACCCGGGCGATGTCGGCGATCGGACTGCTCTGCATGAGCGGAAACGATACACTTGCCCGGCGTGTCCGACGAAGCCTTCTCGCTGAT
This sequence comes from Acidobacteriota bacterium, assembly GCA_046723495.1. Classification (GTDB taxonomy): domain Bacteria; phylum Acidobacteriota; class Thermoanaerobaculia; order Gp7-AA8; family Gp7-AA8; genus DATDFB01. The sequence goes on along the minus strand of JBKOUP010000148.1, from coordinate 3,505 downwards.
CATGGCCCTGACCTGCCTCTGCTACATCGCCGTGCTGTGGCTGCGCTTCCGGCAGGGGCGGATCCTCAAGCGGCTGATGCGGTCGCTCGAGGAGAGCGGCTCCAGTACGACACCGCCAGCAGAAAATCCGCCACGTTCATCGACGCAAAAATCGGAGCGAGATCCGACGGAGCGATGATGCCGACGACGTCCCCGCCGTCGTCGACCACGGGCAGCCGGCGCACCTGCTTCGATTCCATCGTGTCGATGGCCACCTGCACGTCGTCGTTCTGATTGACGGTGAAGACGGGCGCGCTCATGACCTCGCGGACGGCGTGCGCGGTCTTGCCGCCGGCGACGGCGCGGCAGGCCACGTCGCGGTCGGTGACGACGCCGACGAGGACGTTCTCGCTGCAGACCGGAATGACGCCGCAGTCGTGCTCGCGCATCATCTTCGCTACGCGGCTGACGCGGTCGCTCGGCTTGCAGCAGATCGGGGCTTCGGTCATCACTTCTCTGACACGCATGGGGTTCTCCTTCGCCTGTCATCATCGGCCATGCGCGCGCGCCGGGCCATGAAGGCGGGCACGAGCCGCGTGTGCCCGCGGTCACGTCGAGTGCTAGTCTTCGTCAACCGCCATGAGTGAGTCGATTGTCGAACGGCGTCTCCGCTACATCGAGCGGCAGAAGAAGCTCGGCCACGGCGTGAACGTCTCCTTCGAAGGGATGACGCCGGAGGGATCGGGGCCGCCGAACCGCCACGGCATGCCGGTCGACCGCGACGACGGCTCCGGCGAGCACTACACGACGAACCTGCCGCTGGCGCGCGCGCTCGACGACGACGTCCTCCTCGTCCACACCTGGGAAGGCACGCCGCTGCCGCGCGAGCACGGCGGCCCATGCCGGATGATCACGCCGCGGCTGTACGCGTGGAAAGGGACGAAGTGGATCCGCAGGATCGAGTTTCTCGATCGCAACCGGCGCGGATTCTGGGAGCGCCGCGGCTACTCCGACACGGCCGAGCCGTGGTTCAACGATCGGTACTCATAGAAAAGGGGACAGGGCACAGAGAAATGTGGGGCGGGATTCATCCCGCCCGGGGCGGGATTCATCCCGCCCGCGCGGACTGAAGTCCGCGCCACACATGACTCAGGACTACGATTCACCAATGCGCATGGCTCTCCGCGTCGTGCAGTTCGGCGCCATCGCCTCCGTCGTCGCCGTGACGACGTTCTTCAGCTTCGAGCTCGATCGCTTTTTCATCGCCAAGGAGCTCGTGCTGCACGCGACCGCGGTCATCGCCGCGCTGCTGGCGATGCGCACGCTGCGCGACGTGACGACGTCGGCGGCCGATCGCCTCCTCGCCTTCTACGTCGCCCTCGGCGCGCTGTCGGCCGCGTTCGCCACGAACCGCTGGCTGGGCATGCGCGCGCTGGCCATCAGCGCCTCGAGCGTGCTGCTGTTCTGGGTGGCGCGGCGGCTGCGCGAGGAAGGTTACGCCCGCGCCGTCGTGGCCGCGCTCGCCGTCGCCGTCGTGGCCGTGGCGATCACGTCGCTGCTCCAAACGTACGGCCTGCAGACGACGCTCTTCTCCGAGAACCGCATCCCCGGCGGCACGCTCGGCAACCGCAACTTCGTCGCGCACGTGGCGGCGTTCGGACTGCCGCTCGTGCTCTTCGCCGCGCTCGGCGCGCAGCGGCGCTTCTTTTTCGGCGCGACGGGCGCGGCCCTGGCCACGGCCTCGCTCGTGCTGACGCGCTCGCGCGCGGCGTGGCTCGCCTTCGCCGCCGTCGTCGTCGTCTTTCTCGCCGCCATCGTGGCCTCGCCGCCGCTGCGCCGCGACGGGCGCACGTGGCGGCGGCTCTTCGCCGTCATCGTCCTCGTCGCCGCCGGCGTGGCTGCGGCGCTGTTCCTGCCGAATGCGCTTCGATGGAAAAGCCGGAATCCGTACCTACAGACCGTGCAGCACGTCACCGACTACGAGAGCGGCAGCGGACGCGGACGCCTCCTGCAATACGAGCAGACGCTGCGCATGGCCCTGCACCATCCGCTTTTCGGCGTCGGTCCCGGCAACTGGGCCGTCGGCTATCCGGCGTACGCGGCGCGCCACGATCCGTCGCTCTCCGACGGCGATCCGGGCATGACCACGAATCCGTGGCCGAGCAGCGACTGGTTCGCCTGGATCGCCGAGCGCGGACCGCTGGCCGTGGCGCTGCTCGCCCTCGCGTTCCTCGGCATCGCCGCGAACGGCGTCCGCCAGCTCTTCGCCGCGCAGGACGCCGGCGACGCTCTCGCCGCCGCGGCGCTCCTCGCCACCGTCGCGGGCGCAATCGTCACCGGCCTCTTCGACGCCGTGCTCCTCCTGGCCTTGCCGTCGCTGCTCGTCTGGACCGCGCTCGGGGCGCTCTCCTCGCCGCCGCCGAAGCACCGCCCGCTGCCGGCGCTCGCGGTCGTCGCCATCGTCGTGCTCTCCGCGGCCGGCGCCGCGCGCAACGTCGCCCAACTCGCGGTCATGCACACGTACGAAACGCACCGCGATCGCGCCTCGCTCACGAGCGCCGCGCATCTCGATCCCGGCAACTATCGCCTCCAGCTCCGCCTGGCGCGGATGGGCGGGCGCTCGCATTGCGAGCACGCGCGCGCGGCGCGGGCGCTCTACCCGACCGCGGGCGCGGCGGCGCAGCTGATGCGCGGCTGCCGATGACCTCGTGACAGACGACACATAGGCCGAGGTCAGCCTGCCCGGCGCTTCGTCGCACGCTGCACAACCAGCCGTGAGAAGACGTACACGCGCATTCGCGACCCTCCTCGCACCATGCACGCCAGTGCAACGAGGAGAAGAAACTATGAAACGTCTCACCCTCTGTCTGCTGATCGCCGTGTTCGCGACGACAGCGTTTGCCGCCGCGCCGGTCACCGTCGCCGTCGCGGTCAACGGCACTCCATCTCCGGGCGCCACGGTCACGGCCAAGGCCACCGTCACCATCAACGACGGCTCGGTCTTGCAAAGCGTCAGCTGGAAACAGACCGGCGGTCTGACGGCGACGCTCGCCAATACCGGAACCGACAACGTCACCATCACCCTCCCCGACCGCAAGGCTTTCAAGGATGAGCTGTTCACGGTCCTCGAAGAGTCGCCGGTCGCCGCCTCGGCCTACCCCGCGTACGTGCCGAAGCCGGCGAAGTTCGACTCCGGCATCCAGGACCGCTTCATCGTCGCCGGCGTGACCCCGCACGCGATCAGCGACACCGGCGCGATCGTGTTCGACGTCACCGTCGTGACCTCGTCGGGCACGTACCACAACGCCGCCACCGTCGCCGCGGCGCTGCCGTGGGCGACCGCCACCGGCAACCGCAACGTGCCGACGCAGCTTCCGGTCCTTCTGCACGGCAAGACGCAGAAGTCGTATGACTGGAAGCTCACCGCGCCGAGCGGCTCGACCGCGAAGCTCGACGACGCCGCGGCGCAGAACCCCGAGTTCACACCCGACGTCGCCGGCCGCTACGACGTCAGCGTCACCGACCT
>JBKOUP010000123.1:0-4680 GCA_046723495.1 Acidobacteriota bacterium | reverse complement strand
GTAGTCGCCGGCCGGAACCGCGGCGGCGGGACGGTTCGCGCCGCGGACGAGGTGCAGCGGTCCGGGGCCGGCGGCGATGCCGGCGGCGCGGATCGCCGCGAGCGCCTGCTCGAGCGTGGCCTGCTCGAAGTCGGCGTCGACGCGCGCGTTCACGCTGCTGTCGATGATGAAGCCCGCGCCCGTCGCGGCGTTGAGAGCGAGGAAGACGTCGGCGGCGTCAGTGTCGCGCAGGTGCATCGTCACGTTGCCGCCGCTGCCGCGCGCGGCCACGCGTGCCGGCGGCGCCGCCGGCTTCGGCGTGCATACCGAGTCCACGCTGTCGTCGAAGATCAGGCCACCGGCGAACGTCGTCTCCTCGACGTCGCGCGGCTGGAGTCGCAGCGTCGCGCTGAAGGCCTGGCAATCGCCGCGCGGCGCGACGTCGAGGCCCTTCACGTCGAAGCCGCTCTTCTCCAGGGCCGGCCTCAGTGCCGCGCGCGCGGTCGCGCCGAGGAGCATGCCCTCGATGCGCGTCTCCTCGCCGCCGTGCACCTCCGTCAGCGCGATCGCCCTCGGATTCGTCTCGTTCACGAGCTCGCCGATCGTGCTGAGGAGGCGGCGCGGGTGGAGGCGCTCCTCGAGCGCGGTGAGCGCGGCCAGGACGGCGCGCTGCTCCTGCAGGACGCCGCGGATCGCGGACGCCGAGTCGGGATACTTGCGGACATCGGGCGGCGGCTGGCCGGTCCAATGCGCCACGGCGATGCGGGCCTGAAACGCCACCTCGTCGCCCGGCCGCGGCGTGATGCGCAGCGACTCGAGATCGTAAAGGAACGCGATGGAGGCGATGGAGAGGAGCAGTTGCACGTCGCCGAGCGCGCCGCTGCCGTGGAGATCGAAGCGGCGCAGCTCCACCGGCGACGGCTGCCCGTCCGGCAGCGGGACGCGCGTGGTCGTCTCCGCCGGCGCCGGCACGATCTCGAACGTCACCTTGATCTTCTTCTCGTCCATCCGGAGGTAGGCCTCGACGTCGGAGAGGTCGTTGGGGATGTGCAGGCGCTTCTTGGCGATGGCCAGCTGCGTGTCGTCGAGGTCCCGGAGGTCGTCGGCGCGCGCGGGGACGAGGCAAAGCGCCAGGGAACCGCCGAGGACGGCGTGGCGGAGGAATGATTTCACGATGGCGATATTGTAGCTTGACGCTGTATTAGTACAGTGATACAGTGTGCCCATGTTCGACATCCGTCCCGCCGACGCCGCCCCCATCTGGCGGCAAATCGAGGAAGGGATGCGCCGGCTCATCACCGTGGGCGCGCTCGCGCCGGGAGCCGCCGTCCCCTCGGTGCGCGACCTGGCCCGCGACCTGCGCGTGAATCCCGCCACGGTCGCCCGCGCCTACCAGCGCCTTACCGACGCCGGTGTGCTCAGCGTCAAGCGCGGCGAGGGGACGTACGTCGCCGACGCGCCGGCGCAACTCAGGAAATCGGAGCGCCACGAGCTGCTGCGCGACGCCGCCACGCGCTACGCCAGCGCGGCCATCTCCGCCGGCGTCGCGCTCGAGGAGGCCGTCGACGAGCTCGACGCCGCCTACGAGCGCCTCGGCCGCGAGCACCGGAGGAAATCATGAGCCCCGATCCCGTCATCCACATCGACGGCCTCACCGTCCGCTACGGGCGCAAGACCGCCGTCGACCGCGTCACGCTCACCGTCCCGCGCGGCGCGGTCTACGCGCTTCTCGGCCGCAACGGCGCCGGCAAGTCGTCGCTGGTGCGCTGCCTCCTGGGCATGCAGAAGCCCGCCGCCGGCGCGATCCAACTCTTCGGCGAGGACGTCTGGCGCCGCCGGGCCGCGCTGATGGAGCGCATCGGCGTCGTCAGCGAAGACGCGGACGCGCCGCCGGAGATGCCGGTGACGTCGCTGGCGCGCTTCTGCGCGCGCCTCTACGCGCGCTGGGACCAGCGCCTCGTCGACGAGCGCCTGCGCCGCTTCAAGATCCCGCCGTCGACGCGTTTCGCCGATCTGTCGAAGGGGCAGAAGAAGCAGGTCTCGCTGGCGCTGGCGCTGGCGATGTCGCCCGATCTCCTCGTGCTCGACGATCCCACGCTCGGCCTCGACGTGGTGGCGCGCAAATCGCTCTTCGAGGAGGTCATCGCCGAGCTGGCCGACCGCGGCATCACCGTCTTCATCACCACGCACGACCTCGGCGGCATCGAGACGATCGCCGACCGCGTCGGCATCCTCAAGGACGGCGCGCTGGCCGTCGACGACGAGATGGAGGCGCTGAAAGCGCGCTTCCGGCGCATCCGCTACCCGGCCGCGGTGACGCGCGCCGTGGTCTCGAACTACGACGAGGCTGCCGTGCTCGAAGGCGCCGAGGTCACGCCGATGTCGCTCGAAGAAATCTTCATCGCCGTGGCCGGCGAAGGAGCCGAATCATGAGTCACGTCTTTGCCATCGCCGGCCGCGAGCTGGTCGAGAAACGCTTCGTCTTCATCGCCGCCGCGGCCTTTGCGCTCGTGGCCGCGCTCGTTCCGCTGTTGCCTGGGCTGCACACGGACCGCGCCGAAGCGGCGGCGATCACCTCGGCGATCCTGGCGATCAACCTCGGGCTCGGCCTCTCGGCGATGCTCGGGGCCACCATGGTCGGCCGCGACATCGCCGCCGGACGGATGTCGTTCTACTTCGCGCGTCCCGTCGGCGGCGCGGCCATCTGGCTCGGCAAGCTCGCCGCGTCGGTCGTGCTCGTGGCCGGATCGTTCACCATCGCCTTCGTGCCCGCGCTCGCGGCCGGGCTGCGCGGCCTCGGCAGTCTTCTGCCGGGCGCAGGCTACTTCGTCGCGGGCGCGCTGGTCCTCTTCTTCGGCGCGCACGCGGTCGGGACGATGGTCCGCTCCCGCTCCGCGCTGGTCATCGCCGACTTCGGCGCGGCCGTGCTGACGTTGGCGATCGCCTGGCTGATCGTCCGGCCGCTGCTGTTCGGCTGGGCGATCAACGCGACCATCGTCCTCGGCAAGTGCTTCGCGTGGGCGCTGCTCGTGGCCGCGATCGGCGCGGGGACGTGGCAGCTCGTCGACGGCCGGAGCGACCGCCGGCGCAGCCACCGGGCCTTTTCCGCGGCGTTCTGGACGATCGTCGCCGTCGCGCTGCTCGGCGCGGCGCTGTTCTCGATCTACATCGTCTCGGCGACGCCCGCGGATCTGCACGGCCGCATCAGCGTATTGCAGCCGCCGCGCGGCGACGCCGCGATCATCGCCGGCGATGCGCGCCATCGTTTCGATTACCGCCCGGCGTTCCTCAACGGCCGGCGCATCGACCACCCGATGTGGGCGCGCTTCTCGCGCGACGGCGAGCGGGCCGTGCTGCTGGAGGCGGCGCCGTTCTCGAACACGATGGAGATCGTCGTGCGCGATGCCGGGCACGGCTGGCGCGCGGAGCGGACGAAGCTCGCCTTTCCGCACACGATGTGGCCGATCGCTGCGACCGACGACGCGGCGCGCATCGCCGTCGGCGACGGCGCCGTCGTCACGGTCTACGAGGTCGCTTCGAGCCGGGCCCTCGGCTCGTTCCGCGTCCCGTCGCGTTTCTTCGGATGGATGTACTTCGTGCGGCCCGACCTCGTCAGGGTCTATGCCGCGGAGGGCGTGTTCGAATACGACGTCGCGCCGCATGCGCTGCGGAAGATGAGCGGCGCGCCATTTCCGCGCCACCTGAACGTTTCCCCCGATGGAACGCGCGCGCTCGTTTTGGGGCAGCTCTGTGACGCGCGGACGCTGCAGCCGATCGGACCCGCCGATCCGAACGCCCACTTCCTCGCCGACGGCCGGCTTGCCGTCGTGCCGGGCTTCGCCGGCGAGATCGCGCCGGGGAAGGTACTTGTGATGAGGCGGCCGTCGCTGCAGGTTATCGACGTCGACAGCGGAAACGTCGTTGCCAGCGCTGCGGGCCTGGCGCCGCTGCCGTCCGCGTTCTGGTCAGGCGACCCGCGTCCGCAGCTGCGCAACCCGAACGGCTTCTACTCGAGGACGGACGGCACGGTCGTGCGCTGGAATCCGCTGCTCAGAACTGTGCCAGAACCCGCAGGTCGTTCTCGAACAGGACCCTGATGTTGGGGATGTCGTACTTGATCATGGCCATGCGGTCGAGGCCGAGGCCGAAGGCGAAGCCGCTCCACTCCTCGGGGTCGATGCCGACGTTGCGCAGCACCTGCGGGTGAATCATCCCGCAGCCGAGGATCTCCATCCATCCCGTCTGCGAGCACGTCCCGCAGCCGGCGCCCTTGCAGAAAACGCACGACATGTCCACCTCCGCCGACGGCTCGGTGAAGGGGAAGAAGCTCGGGCGCATGCGCATCTGCAGGTCGGGGCCGAAGATGCGGTGGATGAAGTGCTCGAGCGTGGCGCGCAGGTGTCCGATGTGGATTCCCTTGTCCACGATGAACCCCTCGGCCTGATGGAACATCGGCGAGCGGCGCATCGTGATCTCGTCGCGGCGGTAGACGCGGCCGCAGGAGAGCACTTTCAGGGGCGGCTTGTAGCGCTCCATCGTCCGGATCTGCACGTTCGAGGTGTGCGTGCGGAGGAGGAGCTTGTCGACGTCGACGAAGAAGGTGTCCTGCGTGTCGCGCGCCGGATGATCGGGGGTGAAGTTGAGCGCCTCGAAGTTGTTCCAGTCGCTCTCGATCTCGGGGCCGGGATCGATGGTGTAGGC
>JBKOUP010000147.1:0-7922 GCA_046723495.1 Acidobacteriota bacterium | reverse complement strand
CGCGTCTGGAGCAGCGAGGTGATCGGCGACGTCGATCCCTCGCGCAGCGTCACCCCCGCGATCTCCCACCCGATGCGCCGCCACGCCGAGCCGAACGCCCACGCGGCCCGTCCGCCGCCGACGATGCCGAGGCGCACTAGGGGTTCTGCTCCGCGCGCGGCCAGCGCGAGTAGGCGATGTACCAAAGCAGGATGATGTTCGCCACGGGAATGAGGGCCAGGATCGCCAGCAGCTGCGAATGGCCGACGCGGCCGAGGATCTTCGCCAGGGGGATGACGACCAGGACGAGCGCGATGACGATGCCGAAGCAGCCGAAGAGATGGAAACCGGACATCATGCCGAACATGGGATCCTCCCTTTGCTATCCTCAATTCGTGCGAATCGCCGTCATTCTCGCATTGCTGGCGCTCGCCGCCGCGCCGCCGCCCACCACCTGCGGGCAGCGCGACGGCTACGACGCCGCGCTCTGCGCCTACCAGCGGCGCAATTTCATCGAGGCGGAGAGTGGCTTCCGGACCATCGTGGAGAAAAACGCGGACGACCCGCGGACCGTGCGGGCCATCTACTTCCTGGCCCGGACGGAGATGAAGCTCGGCCGCTTCGACCAGGCCTCCACGCACCTCATCAGAATCTACTCCCTCGACGCCCCGTTCTATCGCGCATGGTCGTGCGACTTTCTCCTCGGCGAATGCCGTAAGGCCATGGGAAAAGAATAGTGGCTCAACCGTCGACCTTCGAACTGCGCAAGAAGCTCCTTCAGTTGGAGGCGCTCTACGACATCGGCCGCGCGCTGAACACGCTGCGGCCAGAGGGCGAGCTCCTCGAAGAGCTGATGCATCGCGCCGTGGCCACCCTCGACGCCATGAACGGCTTCATCTTCTCCCTCGACGAGAAGCTCAACGTCCAGCACCTCTACACCCTCGGCCGCGAGGCGCCGGTGCCGCCGAATGCGATCCTCGCGGAGGCGCCGGTCAAGCAAGTCGTGGCCACGCGCGCGGCCGCGGCGGCCGGCGACGTCCTCCTCGCGCCGATGGTCGCCGGCGACCAGATCGTCGGCATCCTCGGCGTCGGCGGCAAGGAAGAGCGCGGGGCCACCAAGCGCGGGAGCTGGAGCGAGGACGACACGCGCTTCCTCGAGTCGCTGGCCTCGATCGGCGCGGCCGCCGTCGACAACACGCGCAACTTCTATCGGTTGTCCGTCATCCGCGAGTCGCTCGAGGACGAGAACCGCAACCTCAAGCAGCGCATGCTGCGCGAATACTCCGATCGGTTGATGGTCGGCGACTCGCCGAAGATGCAGCGCGTCATCGACCTCGTCGCGCGCGTGGCCGACTCCCAGGCCAACGTCCTGATCCGCGGCGAGTCGGGCACCGGCAAGGAGATGGTCGCCCGCCTCATCCACGGCAACTCCCCGCGCAAGGATGGGCCGTTCGTAGCCATCAACTGCGCGGCCCTGCCGGAGACCCTCCTCGAGTCCGAGCTCTTCGGCATCGAGCGCGGCGTGGCCACCGGCGTCGAAGCGAGGCCGGGCAGATTCGAGTTGGCCCGCGGCGGCACCGTCTTCCTCGACGAGATCGGCGACATCGCGCTGACGTTGCAGGCCAAGCTCCTGCGCGTTCTGCAGGAGCGCGAGATCGAGAAGCTCGGCGGGCGGCGGCGCATCCCCATCGACGTGCGCATCCTCTCCGCCACCCACCGCGACCTCGAGAAGCTCATCACCGTCGGCGAGTTCCGCCAGGACCTCTATTACAGGCTGAAAGTCGTCGAGATCGTCCTCCCGCCGCTGCGCGAGCGGAAAGAAGACATCCCCAAGCTCGTGCGCTTCTTCCTCGACATGTACGGCAAGCGCGAGGGGCTGCGCGACGTGCGCATCACCCAGGAGGCCCTGCAGAAGCTGATGCGCTATCCGTTCCCCGGCAACGTGCGCGAGCTCGAGAACCTCATCGAGGGCGCGCTCGCGCTCACGACCGACCCGGTCGTCGATCCGGGCGACCTGCTGCTCTCCGAGAGCGCGGCGAGCGGCGACCCCGAGGAGATGGGGGCGGACTTTCCGACGCTCGAGGAGCTGCAGGCGCGCTACATCGCCCGGGTGCTGGCCTACACGAAGGGGAACGTGTCGAAGGCGGCGAAGGTGCTGGGGATCAGCCGGAAGACGCTGCACCGGATGGATCTGTCCCAAATTGTCTCAAGTGCGACAAAATGGGACATTCACTAGGAACAGGCTGCAATCACATGACTTACAGATCGTGTGACGATTTGAAACCTTCAGTTGTCCCAAAATGTCCCACTCGCACATCCGTTCACATTTCCCCTCCTTCCCGTGTAAACTTCGTTCCATCAAAGGCTTACGCAGCGTGAGAGAAACCTGGCCCGCATGGCAGTGGCGTTGCTCTGGTGGCTCCCGACCGAATCGAGGGGGTAACCATGAAAAGCATCGCAGAGACCCGCAGCCAGACCATTTCGATGTCGTCGATGTTGCCGGTGATCCTGGCCGTCAACACCACCGCGCTGCTCGCCCTCGAGCGCCTCGGCGGGATCCCCGACTGGATCAAGTCCGCGGTGGCCCTCTTCCTTTCCTTTTAGCTTCGCGAGGGGCGCCCGCGCGATGACGTCGACCGCCGCAAGGCAGATGGAGCTGACTCTTCCGATGGTTCCGGACATCGAGATCGCCGCTGCCCGCGCGGCCGGAAACCTCGGACGCGAACTGGGCATGAGCTCCGAGCATGTCGACGAGATGACCCACGCCATCATCGAGGCCTGCATCAACGCCCGCGAGCACTCCGGTTGCGCCGACAATCGCATCTTCATAAGATTCGTCGGCACCTCCACCGGCGACGGCAGCCGCATCGACGTCTGGGTCACGGACCACGGCAAGGGCTTCGATCCCGAGGAAGCGCGGGCCCGCCGGCCGGCTCCCGGCGCAGTCCATAAACGCGGCCGGGGATTGCAGCTCATCGAGGCGCACATGGACGAAGTCGACATCTCCACCACCGAGGGGGGCGGGACCACCATCCACATGGCTAAAGTCGAGAAAAAATCATGACTGAGGAACTGAAGGTCGCGGTGGAGCGCAAAGGAAGCGACGGCGCCATCCTCTACACGAAGGGCTACATCAACAACGTCGGCGGCGAGGAGATCGCCAACCGCGCCTACGAGCTGATGGACGCCGGCGTCCGCTCGCTCCTGCTCAACCTCCGCGAGACCAAGATCGTCAACTCCATCGGCATCAGCATCCTCATCGAGATCATCGAGAAGATGATGGACAAAGGCGGCAAGATCGGCTTCTGCTGCCTCACCCCCGTCATCCACAAGACCTTCCAGATCATGGGGCTGGCGAACTACGCGAAGATTTACGCGTCGGAAGAAGAGGCCAGCCAGGATCTTGCGCTCGCGTCATCCTGAGCGAAGCGAAGGATCTCCGCATTGCATGGCTTTCGCATCCTGAGATCCTTCGCCGTGCTTCGCCGACTCAGGATGACGTCGCTTCTTCTCCTCGCCGCGCTGCCCCTCCCCGCCGACAGCTGGCCGCAAGCCGCGCACGACGCGCAGCACAGCGGCCGCGTCGGCCGTCCGGCCCAGCCGTTCCTGCGCATCTTCGCCAACATCGTCTACGACCCGTTCGTCACCGACGAGCAGGCCAGCACCGGCGGCGACCTCCTCGTCCACTTCCAGGTCCCGCTCGTCGACGGCGACGACGTCTTCATGGAGTTCAAGAGCGGCGTCTTCACCGGCGAGTTCACGTGGCAGACGCAGAGCTGGTCGATCCACCGCCTGCATTGGGAGAACGGCACGCTCGTCGACAAATGGACCGCGCCGACGGACTGGAAGCCCGTGCCGGCCGCGAACAACGAGAGTTGGGAGCCGATGTACCACGCCGTGCTGGCGAACGGCTTCCTCTACGAGCCGGGCGCGGGCGGCACGCTGCTGCGGATTGACCGCGACAGCGGCGCGCTCGTGCGCCGCATCAATCCTTTCGGGACGTTGATCGACGGCGCGACGTTCGTCACCGGTCCGCCGGCGGCCGACGCCGGCGGCAACCTCTATTACCTGGCCATGAAGCTCGACGCGACGTCGCCGTACGGCAATGACGTCCACGGCGCGTGGCTCGTGCGCGTCGCTCCCGACGACTCCACGACGCTCGTGCCGTTCTCGACGATCGTCCGCGGCGCCCCCGCCGCGACCGCGCAGTGCCTCGGCATCTTCAATCTCAACGACACACCGCTCCCGCCGTCGCCCACCGCCGTCCCGCCGAGCGTCACCTGCGGCTCGCAGCGGCCCGGCGTCAACGTCGCCCCGGCCATCGCGCCGGACGGGACGATCTACGTCGTCAGCCGCGCCCACTTCAACAGCTACTGGGGCTACCTCTCCGCCGTCAACGCCGATCTCACGCCGCGCTGGACGACGTCGATGCGCAATCGCTTCCACGACGGCTGCAACGTCCTCCTCCCGCCGAACGGCACCGAGGGCGGTTGCCGCGCCGGCACGGCCACCGGCGTCGCGCCGGAGGAGAACGCGCCCGGCTCCGGCCGCGTCATCGACAACTCGACGTCCTCGCCCGTCGTCGCGCCGGACGGCTCGATCTTCTACGGCGCGCACACGCGCTACAACGACGGCCAGGGCCACCTGATGCACTTCGACGCCGGCGGCGCGTACCTCGGCGCGTACGAGTTCGGCTGGGACATCACGCCGGCCGTCTGGGAGCACGGCGGCACGTACTCCGTCGTCATCAAGGAGAACCATTACGGCGGCGCCGTCCACCCGCCGGAGTTCTTCATCACCCAGCTCTCGCCGTCGCTAGACGTCGAGTGGCAGGTGAAGAACACCACGATGCAGGCGTGTGGACGCAGGCCCGACGGCAGCGTCGGCTGCGCTCCGGGGCAATCCGAAGGCTACGAGTGGTGCGTGAACGCGCCCGCCATCGACTCCACCGGCACTGTCTACGTCAACAGCGAGGACGGTTTCCTCTACGCCATCGGCCAGGGCGGCACGATCCGCGACCGCATCTTCCTGCAGCTCGCCCTCGGCGCGGGCTACACGCCGATCTCCATCGGGCCGGACGGGCGCCTCTACGCGCAGAACGCCGGGCATCTCTTCGCCATCGGCGGCAGCGCGCATCCGCGCGCCGTGCGGCACTGATATCCTCACTGTTCGCATGCCGCTGGTGGATTTCCTGAACGACCTGCAACAGCTCGAGCGCGCCGCGCTCGGCGCGCAGGGACCGCTGATTCTGGAGGCCTTCACGCGGCACACGCCGTTCGACGCCGGCGCCGTCTGGCTGCGCGATCCGAGCGGCGAGGGGATGCGCCTGGCGGCCAAATGCGGCGACGTCAACGTCGACGAGGTCCTCGACCGCGAGCTCCCCGGCATGGTCGTGGTCCCGATCCGCACGAGCAAAGAAAACCTCGGCGTCGTCGCGCTCTCCGGCGAGCAGATCTCCGACAAAGAGCTGCAGATGCTCCTCACCGCCGGCACGTTCGTCGGCACGCTCATGAACAACCAGCGCCTGACGCAGGAGGCGCGCGAGGGCGACTTCCAGCTCAAGTACCGCCTGTGGGAGCTGGAGTCGCTCTACGACATCGGCCTCTCCATCGCCGCCACGCTGAACATCGAGGAGCTCGCCGACGAGATCCTCTTCCGCATGATCTCGCTGACGAACGCGCGCCGGGCCGCGCTGTTCCTGCGCGAGGGCGACCGCTTCCGCCTCTACCGCTCCTTCGGCGACATCGACGAGGCCTTCCTCGGCGACGAGGCCACGCAGGAGTTGCTCGGCGAAGGACAGGTGGTCTCCTTCGGAGAAGGCTTCGTGGCCGTGCCGGTCAAAGGGGCGAGCAGCATCATCGCCGTCCTGGCCGCGGCCGAGCGCGAGTCGCGCGACGGCTCCATCGGCGCGTTCGAGGCCAACGAGCTGCGCCTCCTCTCGCTCTTCGCCAGCCAGGTCGCCATCGCCCTCGAGAACGCGCGCCTGCACCGCGAGGCGCTGGAGAAGCAGGCCATGGAGCGGGAGATGGAGCTGGCCGCGACGATCCAGCGCGACATTCTCCCGAAGGCGATCCCCGAGGTTAGCGGCATCGAGATCGCCACGTTCTCGAAGCCGGCCAAGCTCGTCGGCGGCGACTACCACGCCTTCTTCCAGCGCGAGGGATTGCTGACGATGGTCGTCGCCGACGTGGCCGGCAAGTCGATGCCCGCGGCGCTGCTCGTCTCGGCGCTGCACGCGGCCATGCATCTTCTTTTCGCCGAGGAGCGCGAGATCGGCGACGTGGCGACGGAGCTGAACCGCCACATCCATCAATGGTCGGCCGAGAACAAGTTCGTGACCATGATCATGGTGGAGATCGACCTCGAGAACGAGATGCTCCGCTTCGTCAACGCCGGCCATAACCCCTGCTACGTCGTCAGCGGCGACGACATCGATCAGCTGAAGTCGCACGGCCTTCCGATCGGCATCCTCGGCACGTCGAAGTACCGGACGCAGACGCGCCCCTTCCCGGCCGGCTCCGCGGTCGTGCTCTACAGCGACGGCATCACCGAGGCCGAGAACGTCGCCGGCGAGGAGTTCGAGAACGAGCGGCTGGAGGCGCTGCTGCGCGCGCACAGCGCCGCCGGCGCGAACGAGCTGCGCGACCGCATCGCCGCCGCCGTCGAGACCTTCACCGGCGACGCGCCGCAGAAGGATGATGAGACGCTCGTCATTGCCCGCACATGATCCACAGCGTCAGAACTCAACCGCCGTCACTTCGACGCGCTCCTTCGCCGTCGACAGCAGCAGCGTGTGATCGCGCCGTTGCCCGCGCCTGGTGACGATGACGTGCACGAGCGTCTCCGCGCTCACCTCCGTCCTGTCGCTGCCGAAGTACTCGACGACGATCTTGTACGTGCCGCGCGGCGCCGACCGGATCGCGTAGATCTCCGGGCCGAAGCCGTCGGTGATGTCGTCGGTCAATTGCCCGCCGTGCTTGCTCGTCCGGTGGCTGTACATGACCTCTTCGCCGTCGGGCTCGACGACGTGCAGGTCGACGTCGCAGAAGTCGCATTCCCACATCACATCGACCTGCAGATCGGCGCCGTCAGGCGCCTCGGGCGGCAGCCGGAGATGCGCCGATTTGGCCATGACATTGAAGCGTGCATTGAGCGCCTTCGCCTCCGAGCCGCGCGTCATTCGCAACAGCTCCCGCCACGTCTGCGGCTCCATCGGCGAGACCTCCAGCGCGTGCAGCAGCAGGTCGTGGGCGACGTCGGCGTGGCCCCAGCCGTCGGCGATGCGCGCGACGATGCGCACGAGCGGCGCGTCGCCGGCGTAGGCCTCGGCCAGGTCGGTGAGCACGCGCAGGGCGAGATCCTCGTCGCCCGCGCGCAGCGCCTCGGCCACGCCGAGGTGAAGCTGTCGCTCGCCGCCGGCGACGACGCGCGCCATCGCGTACTCGCGCATGCGCGCCGAGGCCGGGCGAATGGCGGCGATGCGCTGGACGAGGCGGAGCACGATCTCGTGCCGCTGCTCGATCGGCGCGTGCTCGAGCTCGTGGCCGGCGCGGGCGATCTCCGCGCTGAGCTCCATGTCCGCGGGACCGATCACCGATGCGCGGGTGATCGTCGTCGTCTCCACGCCGTCGTCGTGAAATGCCGGGCTGGCGGCGGTGACGGTGATCGACTCCGCGACCGAAGCGCCGCGCATGACCAGCTCGACGTCGCCGCCGCTCGGCGCGCTGTCGAAGTGGCGGTCGACGGCGTTGAAGCCCGCGAGCTCCGCGCGGATCCGGAACTGCACCGGCTCGCTGTGCGCCGGCAACCAGAAGCGGCCGTTGGCATCGGTGACGGCGACCGAGGTCTCGACGTTGTCGGCGAACAGCGTCACGGTCACGCCCGGCAGGACGTCGCCCTCGATCAGGACCGTCCCGCGGATCCACCATCCCGCCGTGCCGCGG
>JBKOUP010000372.1:0-9603 GCA_046723495.1 Acidobacteriota bacterium | reverse complement strand
GGGTGTCTGGGCGAAGGTCAGAAGCGTGGATCCATCGGGCGAATAGTCGTTCGGGATTTGCCATGCGGGCGACTTGAACACGGGAATGCGCTCGGCGCCGTCGAGTGACTTCGTGCAGACCTGGCCGACGGCGTCCATTTGAAGGAAGAAGGCGATCTGCTTCGAATCGCGGCTCCAGCACGGGAAGCCGTACATGCCGGGATGGAACGTGAAGCGCGAGAGGCTGCCATTGGAAGCGTCGGCGAGCCAGATGTCGCCGCCGTCGGGCGCGCTGCGCGCCACGGCCACGCGCTTTCCGTCGGGTGAGAGCGCGGCGTCGTCGTAGCTGCCGGCCTCGCCGATCTCGCCGTCCTCGCGCCCTTTGGCGTCGACCCACACCAGGCGCGTGGCGCCTTCGGGCGTGGGAAGAAAGGCGAGCGTGCCGTTCTCCGATGCGCTCACGATGCTGAGCTGCTTCGAGCTCATGTAGGCGACGTTGCCGAAGGGGAGCGGGACGGGCTCGCCGCTGACCGCGAGGGCGTCGGGATCGAAGCGCTGCGACATCAGCACCGTGCCGCGCGAGAAGACGATGCGGTCGGGCGGGGCGAAGACGGCGTTGGAAACGTTGGTGACGATCTGCTTGCGCAGCTTGCCGTCGAGCGAGCCGGCCACGAGGTCCTCGCCGGAACCGTAGAGAAAGCGCTTGCCGTCCGGGAGAAACCACGGCCAGCGGTGCCGGCCCTGTTTCCCTCCAAACGAAGTGACGCGCTCGGGACGGCCGCCGCCGGCGGAGATGCGATACAGCTCGCTCGAGATCGTCGGCGCGAAGACGATCACGCCGTCGCGATTCCACGTGCCCCCGCGGCCGGACGCGGCGTCGCAGAGCGTCACGGGGGTGCCGCCTTTGGCATCGATGCGGTGCAGCTTTTGGCCGGCGAAGAAGCCGAGCTGGCGGCTGTCGGGCGACCAGAACGGATACGACGCGTCGTCGGTACCGGCGACGGCCGTGATTTTCGTCGTGGCCACGTTGCGGATGTACAGCGACGCCTTTCTTCGAACGTCGCCCGCCACGAAGGCGATCATCGTCCCGTCGGGCGAGATGGCCACTCCCTTGGTGTCGAACGGGAACAGGGCCAGGTTCGGCGGCATGTCGATCGTGAACTGCGCGAGGTCGCCCACGGGCGGCGTGCGCTTCATGGCGGTGATGGCGATGACGGTGGCGGCGACGACGGCAGCGGCGGCAACGATCCACGCGCCGCGCTCGCGCCAGGCGCGGCGGCGCGCCACGGGGGCCGGCACGCCGGCCGCGGAGCTGCTCTCGGTGATGAAGCGCAGCTCGAGCATGACGTCGTGCGCGGTCTGCCAGCGATCGTCGGGATCCTTGGCCAGGCAGGCTTGCACGAGGCGGTCGAGCGCGGGCGGCGCCATGGGACGGAGCTGCGCGATCGGCGGCGGCTGGGTGCCGAGGATGGAGGCGATCAAGCTGGCGCGGCTTTTCCCTTCGAAGGCGCGGCGGCCGGTGGCCATTTCATAGAGCACGGCGCCGAGAGCGAAGATGTCCGTGCGGGCGTCGGCGCTCGCGCCTTCGAGCTGCTCCGGGGCCATGTATTGAAATGTCCCGACGAGCGTTCCTTCCGAGGTGAGGGCCTTGGCGACGGTGGCATCGGTCTGGGAGTCGCCGCCGAGCGGGCTCTCTTTGGCCAGCCCGAAGTCGAGCAGTTTCGCTCCCGACTTCGTGAGCATGATGTTGGCGGGCTTGAGGTCGCGGTGGACGATGCCGCGCCGGTGGGCCTTGTCGAGCGCGTCGGCGATTTCGATGCCGGTGCGCAGGAGAAGCTCGATCGGTACGGAACCGCGGGCGATGCGCTCGGCGAGGTTCTCGCCTTCGAGCAGTTCCATGACCAGGTAGTCGTCGCCGACGTCGTAGAGCGCGCAGATGTTGGGGTGGTTCAGCGAGGAGATGGTCTTGGCCTCGCGCTCGAAGCGCGCGCGCAGCTCGGCGCGATTTGCGAGCTCCGCCGGGAGGACTTTGACGGCCACGCTGCGGTCGAGGCGCGTGTCGCGCGCGCGATAGACCTCGCCCATCCCGCCCGCACCGAGCGGCGCAATAACCTCGTATGGACCGAGGCGCGTTCCTGGGGCGATTGGCACCGAACGGACAGAATACACCACACATTCGGCGCGGCCGGGATCAGTCAGCGATGGAAGGAATTGGTGGAGCTGATCGGGCTCGAACCGACGACCTCCTGAGTGCGATTTGCTTCCCGGTCTCGGGACGTCTCATGACACCTCCGGATTTCAACGAGTTGGACATGGCCGGATTTGGCCGGACATGTCCGCACAGTAAGAAGTAGTCGGTTTGTAGTCGGTTCCATCGCTTCGCACGAGTTCTTTCGATCCTACGACGCCCTAGCGAACACGAGAAGGATTTTCGCGCTCGCACATTTCCATAGCGCTACACTTCCTGAATCGATGGGCCCTCGTCAGGTGCCGGACGGCCGTGATCGGAAAAGACTTCTACCCTCTCGTCTCATGCGTCATGCCCACCGCCAATCGGCGGCGGTGGGTGCCGCAGTCCATCCGCTATTTCCTTCGCCAGGACTACCCGAATCGCGAGCTCGTCATCGTCGACGACGGCGACGACGCGGTCGAAGACCTGATCCCCGCCGACCCCCGCATCCGCTACAAACGCCTCGGCGGCCGCCGCACCCTCGGCGCAAAGCAGAACCTCTGCGTCGAGGAGAGCCGCGGCGACCTGCTCCTCCACTGGGACGACGATGACTGGTTCGCCGCACACCGCATCAGCGCGCAGGTCGACGCATTGCTGCGTGCCGACGCGGAGCTCTGCGGCCTGCCGCGGATGCTCTTTCACGACCTCCCCAGCGGACGGACGTGGCTCTACGAATTCGCTCCCGGCCGCTGGCTCGCCGGCGGGTCGCTGCTGTACACCAGGGAGCTCTGGAGCCGCAGTCCGTTTCCGGACGTTCAGGTCGGAGCGGACACGCTCTTCGTCTGGAGTCAGCCGCTCGAGCGCGCGGCGGCGCTGGCTGACCACGAGATCTACGTGGCCATGATCCACGGCAGCAATACGAGCCCAAAGATCGGACGGGAGACGTGGACGCCTTGGCACGGAGATCTGCGGCGGATCATGGGCGACGACCTGGACTTCTACGATTTCGCACGTACCCAATCGCCGGCGCAAGAGGCGATGCGGATCGGCTACATCCGGGATCGGCCGTCGTCAGTGCAGCGAGAGGTCCTCGCGCTCCGCGGTCTCGGGCATCAGGTCTTCGTCTACACGCCCGAGTCGATCGACGCCATCTCCGCGGACGGAATCCAGCATCTGCACGGAGGCGGGACGCCGTCGGCGCAGTCGGCAACGCACCGCGTGGCGGATGCGCTCGGGATCCCGTTCACGATCGGCATCGCCAGCGGAATCTCGCTCTTCACCGACGAGGGTGCGGCGGCGTTACGAACGATCGCGGCCAGTCCGCAATGTGCCGGCATCGCCGTCGAGAACAGTTTCCTTCAGGAGCGTGTGGCGTCGCGCTGCGGCATCGATCGCCAGCGCATCGCCGTCGTTCCCGCGTCAATCGACCTCGGACTTTATCGCCTCGTTGAGCCACGCCCCCGCAGCGCCGCGATCCGCATTCTGACGGTGATGCGCGCGGTGGAGCGCGAGGCGCTGGCGCGGCTGCTCGCAGCGTTCCGGGAGCTGTCGGGACGGCGAAACGGCGTCGCGCTGTGGCTCGCCGGCGGCGGCGCGGACGAGGCGGAGCTGCGCGCCGCCGCGGCCGGACATCCATCGGCCGTTTATCTCGGCTCGCTCTCCGACGACGAGTGCCGCGAGGCGTACGCGCACGCGGACATCTTCTGCCTCCCTTGCGAACGGCTGCTGCCGGAGGACGGCGAGGCGGCGCCGGTGGCACTGCTCGAGGCGATGGCGTTCGAGCTCCCGGTCGTGACGTCGAGCCTCCTGCCGCTGTCGCATCGCATTCGCGACGGCGAAGAGGGACTGCTGGCACCGCCGCGCGATTCGTCGGCGCTCGCCGACCGCCTGGAACGGCTCTGCGACGATCACGACCTTCGCCTGGCCATGGGCCGCCGCTGCCGGCAGCGCGTGGGGCAGCTTGGCGACGTCGCCGCGAACGCGGCGAAGCTGGCGCAGCTCTTCGCGCGGCCGCGGGAACGGGCGCCCTTGCCCGCGCTTGACGAGTGCATACCGATTCATTCCATCTCCGGCGATCCCGCGCCGAAAACCGAGATCATCGTTCCGACGTTCGGGCAGGAGCAGTACACGCTCCGCTGCTTCGACTCCCTGTTGGCCTGCACGAGTTCGTATCGGTTGGTGTGGGTGGACAACGGCTCCTCGGCTGCGTCGCGGACGATTGTCGACGCCGCATTCGCAAAGCACCCACGGCGCCTCTCGATCTGGCCGAATCAGAATCTCGGTTTCGTCGGCGGGACGAACCTAGGCCTGCGCGCGATCCTCGGCGACCTCGCGTCCGACGCGGAGTACGTCGTTCTGCTCAACAACGACACCGAGATGACTCCGGAGTGGCTCGAGCGGCTGATCGGCGCGCTGGAGCGCGATCCGTCGATCGCCGCGGCGGGCCCGATGACGTCGCCGCTGTCGCCATGGCAGTCGTGGTCCAACGTCTTGTCCGTCTGGGGCAAAGACGCTCCGGAGGCACTGCGCTCGGGAACGGCGGTAGAGGCGAGCCGCGCATTGGCCGGCGAATTCGGCGACGCCGCCGTGATGGTCCCGATGCTGGCGTTTTTCTGCACGGTCTTCCGCAAGCGCGTCTTCTCCGAGGTCGGCCTGCTCGACCCGCGCTTCGGCGCCGGCTTCGGCGACGACGACGACTATTGCTTTCGTCTGCGCAGCGCCGGCTACAACCTGGCGTTCGTTCCGGGAGCGTACGTGGTCCATCACCATCGCACGACGTTCCGAACGCTTTATTCGGAAGCGGAGATCGCCGCGATGCAGCATGAGAACTACGCGAAGTACCGGATGAAGCACGGGATTGTCTGACCGATGGCGGAAATCTCTGCCGCCGGAGGTAGGGAAATGCCTGCTGCAGCCACTCCTTCTATAGGTCCACGCACATAGGCAAACAGACGTCCCCGTGGACATACTGAAAGCAGGCCCTTACGCCAGAACGCACGCTCGTTGTGCAAGTCATCGACGCGGCCGGGTCGTCGGTACGGGACGCGGTCGTCTCGCTCCGGCGGGATGTCGCTGCGCCGCAGCTCGCGGCAACATGGAACGAGCGGATGCAGGCGTACTGGGTCGACGTCGAGCCGGCCATCTATGACATCACCGTCACGGCGCCAGGCTTCCTCACCGAGGTCGTGCAGAGCGACGCGCGGGTTCTTCCGCGAACGGAGCGCGTCATGCTCGGCCGGGAAGGAGAGCCGTACTACTACGATGACGGGCGGCGGGTTTACTTCCGCGGCGCCGGGCAGCCGCAGCCGGCGGAACGGCTCCTGACGGCATCGCTCAGCGAGGCCCGCGATATCGAGCAGGACGCCGGGGGAATGGGTCCGATCGTCAGGTGGGCCGGCGGGCGGCCCGTGTTCCTGACGCGCTATCTGTACGTGGAGACCGAGCAGGCGCTTTCGCTCTATGCCGTGCGCGCGTTGCTGGCCGGCTTTCCGATCGACGTCGAGATGCGCGACACGGTTCAGGAAAACCTCTACCTGGTTCGTCTCCGCGCCGCTCCTTCGGATCATCCCGAAGTCCTCCAGGAGCAGTTGAGAAGCCTTCCCGGCATCCGGAAAGTCAGTTCCGTCCTGCATTCAGAGATCCGGCACACCGCGGTCGAGCCGCAGGATCTGCTGTATCCGATCCAGTGGAACTACTCGGTCATGCGCGTCGCCGAAGCGTGGGCAGAGCTCGACGCGGCGGGAGGCCCGTTGAGCTTTGGCGACCCGCTCGTCGTCGTGGCCGTGCACGACGACGGCATCCAGACTGCGAACGGCGGGGGAACGCACCCGCAGTTCCAGGGAAACGTCACCGCCCTGGACGACAGCAGCGTCAGCAAGGTCGTCTTCACCTGGGACTTTCTTTCTCCGCGGATGGTCGCCAACAACGATGCCGGGACCGACAATCACGGAGTGAGCGTCGCCGGCCTAGTGTCGGCGGCTGGCAACGACGCCACCGGGACGATCGGCATCGCAGCCAATACGCGTCTGGCCGGCTATCTTGCAGCCGACTTCGTGACGCCGCGATGGCCGCACGCGTTTCTCTATGCCAGTGGTTTCATGCCGGCATGGATCGCGCCGAACAGCAACTATCCTCCCGGACAGCAATTTCCCTATCTGCTCGCCGGCGGAGCGAATGCCGCTCCCGCCGCCTCCATCATCAACTGCAGCCACACAGCGCCGGTGATGACCCCCGATCTGAGGAACGCCCTCGATCTCATCTCGAAGTTCGGACGGCGCCGGCGGGGCACATTGGTCTTCGCCTCGGCCGGGAACAAAGACAAAGAATCCCGCGACGAACACCTCTGGGGCGAGGACCTGCACGTGATGAAAGTCGCGGCATCGTCGCTCGATCACCGTGGCGTCGAGGTTCGCGCGCCGTACAGCTCGTGGGCTACCGAACAGGTCCCCGACATCGACTTTGCGGCGCCCAGCGAAAACAACCTGGCCAAGATCGGATCCCGACATCGGCCGCCGACGTTCTGGGCCGTGCCAACGACCGATGGCGTGGGAGCCGGTAACACCCCGGGCACGGCGGACCATCGCGCGGCGATCCTCGCGCCGCTCGGCGTCGGAGCAAAAACAGTAAAGATCTCCACCGCCGATGCCGATGCCACGCACCTTCCGCCGCTTCCTTGTCCGGTCCTGATCTTCGATCGGAACGACGCGCGAATGTCCGAGGTGCGGCGGGCCGACTCCAAGGCGTCGGTTGCCGGCGGCGTGGAGATCACGCTCGATGCGGCGCTGTCGATCGCGCACACCGCGGCCGATTTGATCACCGGTCACGCCGATTACACGGCGACGTTCGGCGGCACCTCGGCGGCCGCGCCGCAGGCGGCGGCGGTGGCGGCGCTCATGATCTCCGCCAAACCGACGCTGACGTGGCTGGAAGTTCGCGACATTCTGCGCAAGACCGCGGTCCCCATCGATCTGAGGTGCCGCGGCATCAGTTCACGCAACAAATGGGTGGACGTCGGCGCTGTCGACCTTCTCGACGTCAACGGCTTGCTGAAGATCAGAGGCGGCCGGACGCAATTGAGCGTAGCAGCGGCGCCGGGCGCTCGAAGCGTGCAGCTCGCCGACGCTGACATCACGAAGAGCCTGGAACCGAGGCAGGCCTTGCTCTTCGGCGTCGAGACAGCGCTGAATACAGCGGCTGCCGCCGGAGCTTCCACGCTCGACGTCAAAACGACGGATGGTTTCGCCGCCGGAGACCACATCGTCATCGGTCTGAGCGAGACGTTCCTCGTCAATCCCATCCCCAGCACGGGAACGAGTGCGGTCGTTGCCAACATCGACGGCTTCGAGCTCAATGACTTCATCAGCATCGGCGGTCGGGTCGTCAAGATCACCAGCATCGATGCCTACAGCGTCGATGACCAGAATGGGTTGCCGGTGGCGCTGGCGTTGGTGCATATCTCCTTCGACCCGGCCGTGGGGGTGACGCAGTTCGAGGGCACGGTCGTGACGGATCGTGAAGGTCCGTTCGAGCTCAGCGCCGCGGGTGGAAACACGCTGTCGTTCAAAGCGGGCGTGACGCTCGCCTACCCCCATCCCGAGGGCACGATCGTGCAGAAGGTCAACACCGAGCTGCGGGCCGTGATCTCGGTCAGCGGTGGGCAGGTGGAAATCGATCCTCTCCGGTTTCCGCATCCCATGGGCGAGCAGGTAGCCGTTGGGTCCGTGGCCTTGTACAGCTACGGTTACGGCTATGGACGGATCGATGCCTTCGCGGCGGTGAAGGAGGCAAAGGCCTACAAACATACGCGCGATCTCTACATCCGGAACTTTCTCGCCGACGACGGCTTCACCAACAGGGACGACGAGGAGATCGAAAGCCCGGACATCTGGATCCGCAATGATGCGCCGACCGCCGACGGAGTGCACCAGCATCCGGAGGTCACGGTCGATCCGGCCATCTTCGTCGGCACCGGCAAGAACGACCTGGAAGTCTCGGGCACATGCACGGCCGCGGCGGAAGTCACGTTCACGATCGAGATCGAAACCGCTGGGACGCCGGACAGATTCAAGTGGAGCAAGGATGGCGGCCCGGTTACCACGGCTGTCTCCATCACCGGCGCGGCGCAGGCGCTCAGCGACGGTGTGAGCATCCGTTTCGCCGCGACCGCCGGACACATGGTGGCCGATCGATGGGTGGTCAAGGCGCGAAGCCTGACGGAGCGCTTCCTTCATGTGCGCGTGCAGAATCGCGGGACCGAAACGACATTCGGCAAGTCGTCAATCGCCGGCGCGATCCCGGTCACCGAGGCGCGCATGCTGCTCTGCGCGAGCGACGGCTCGCCCGTCTGCCGCTTCTACGGACAGGGCGCGAATGATCTGCAGGTACGAGGCACGTACAGCGGTGCGGAACAGGCGCGGTACACGGTCGAGATCCTCGCCGCGACCGGTCAGTTCCAATGGTTCCGCGACGGCGGCCGGCAAGCGGCCTCTGTGGTCATCACGCCGGGCGTGCCGCAGGCCCTCGACTCCGGTGTGTCGATCGTGTTCGCGGCCGGGACCGGACATTTGGAGGGCGACCGCTGGG
Source organism: Acidobacteriota bacterium (assembly GCA_046723495.1). Lineage (GTDB taxonomy): Bacteria > Acidobacteriota > Thermoanaerobaculia > Gp7-AA8 > Gp7-AA8 > DATDFB01. The sequence continues at coordinate 872 of JBKOUP010000372.1, read as the reverse complement.
AGATTTCCGCGTCGCGCCTGCAGGATGCCTTCCTGAACCTCGACCACTACTGGGAGTTGAACGAGACGCCGGCGTTCGATCCGATCTCGGGAGAGGCAGGAACGCGCGTGCTTCTGGAGTCCGAGGTCCCGCCACTCGCAGCCAACGAGAGCAAGATTTTCAGCGCGTCGTGGGCCGAGGCGCTGCGTCTGCCGACGAACAACCCGAACGCGGCGAAGCCGGCGCGGCCCATGCGCCTGTTCGCGCTCGGCGAAGTCGTTCCGCACGACGGCGCGCTCAACGCCCGCACCGCGGATTTCAACAACAACTTTTCTTTCCGCGAGCTGGTCTTTGCGAAGTTCGGCTTCGTGCAGCCAGACCCTGCCGACCCGCACCGTGCCGAACCGGCTCCGGTGCATCTTGACGTCGACGAGAAGGGGATGTCCAAGAACAAGGAAGTGCGCATCGAGGTGCGCGCGACCGCCGGCACGTTCACCGCCGAGCGCGTGCGCTTGAAGATGACGATCCGCAAGGCGGGCTTCGAGGAAATCCGCTTCTTCCGCTTCTCGGGCTCGTGGGGCTGGGACCAGGCGCCGTCGTGGGCGGCGGCGAGTGCGCCGTTGGAGGCACGGCGGCCGGATGGGTCGCAGGCCGCGGCGACGGGAGAGCAGTTCGACATCAGCTTCGATTGCGACTACACGGTCGACAAGACGTTCACGGACATTCTCATCGAGCCCCAGATCCTGAGCGCGTTCCGCGACTTCCCGGTCGCGACCGGCACGCTTCACGTGATGATCTATCCGCTCGCGCCACTGCCGACCGGGACGGACGCGGCAACGAAGGAAGCGGAGATAGCACCGGTCTCCTTCGTTTTCGCCGACGTCGGCTCCCTC
>JBKOUP010000428.1:0-12174 GCA_046723495.1 Acidobacteriota bacterium | reverse complement strand
TGGTATCTTTCCTCAAGGTCGTGGACCATACCGAGCAATCGCAGCTCGGTCGCGGTGAATATGTCTAGCACGGATAATCTCCAGTTATCGACGCTACATGGTAGCAGATACGGCAGGGCGGCATGGTGCGGTCCGGCCGTCGGCCGGCTGCGCACACCTTACTACCTGTACGATGAGGCGTTGCTGTGCGAGCACGCGCTGGCCGCCCGTCGCGTCGCCGACGTGATTGGCGCGCGTCTGTTGTATTCCGTGAAAGCATGCGTACTCGGCGGGGTGATGGCGGTTATTGCCCCTTCTGTCGATGGTTTCTCGTGTAGCTCGCTGAATGAAATCGAGGCAGCGGCGATGGCGCGGTCATCCAAGCGACAAACATTACATTTCTGCGCGCCGGCCATACGACCCGATGAGATCGACCGGTTGGCGGCGGCATCCGACTATCTAACGCTGAACTCGCTATCGCAGTGGGAGCGATCAGCAGTGACTCTTCGCGCCGCCGGAGTGCGCTGCGGTCTGCGTATCAATCCGGAACTGTCATTCGTTGATGATATTCGCTACGATCCCTGCCGACCGGGGACGAAGCTCGGCATCGCTGCTGCCGAAATTCGTCACGCTGTGAGGGCGAATGAAAGATCGCTCGCAGAGGTCAGTGGCTGCCATTTCCACAACAACGCTGACAGTATCGATTTCGCGCAGCTCGCCCATACGTTAGATAAGATCGTTGGCACGTTTCCGGCGGAGCTTCTCGATCGGATCTCCTGGATCAACATTGGCGGAGGCTATTTTTGCGACGGTGCTGTCGGCCTCGACGCTCTCGAAAGTGCGTTAATGCGCTTTCGGATGAAACACCCCGTAGACGTTTTCTTCGAACCCGGCGCCGCGTTCGTGCGTGAGGCGGCCGTTCTAGTATCCAGTGTCGTCGACATATTTCGTTCGGGAGAGGCGACGGTCGCAATACTCGATTCGACCGTCAACCACTATCCAAACTTTCTCACCTACGGCTCCGCGGCGGAAATCGACATGCCTCAAGTGGGTGCGGGCTACCGGTACATTTTGGCGGGAATCACCTGTCTCGCCGGCGACCTATTCGGCATCTCCGATTTCGTTACGCCTCTCGAAATCGGCGCCCGTGTGGTTATCAAGCATGTAGGTGCGTATGGAGCGGTGAAGATGAACATGTTCAACGGCGTGCCGTTGCCGGATATTTATTTAAAAGCAATCAGCGGCGAAATGAGGCTGCTGAATACGAGCAGCTATGGAGATTACATCCGTGTCAACGTCGGAGGATGACAGGGCCGCGGCGAAACTTTCGCGTGGGCTTCCGAGCTCCAACTATCGTGATCAGGCCGCATTCGATGATGAACGATGGCGAATATTCCGATCAGCGTGGCACTACGCAGGTCCACTCGATCACGTCCGCCGTCCCGGCGATTTCTTTACAGTTACACTCGATAACGTAGGGACTATCGTCTGCAACCATGGGCAAGTGGAGGCTTTCGTTAATGCGTGTCTCCACCGCTGCCACGAAGTCGCCACCGGTGCAGGCACCGATCGGTATTTTCGCTGCCGCTATCACGGCTGGACGTATTCACTTGATGGACGATTACTGCATGCGCCTGGCTCGACTCAGTCTTTCCCGGTCGGCCTTCATCTTCGACCATTAGCCGTCGGTGTGTGGGGGCCGCTTGTGTTCGTGTGTCCGGGCGAGCCGCGACTTCCGTTCGAAACATGGTTCGCGCCGGTCGCGAGATCGCTGAGCGCTATCGGTCTCGAACCAGCAGAGCTTCGCTACGAAGCCCGGGATCCATGGTCTTTTCGCGCGAACTGGAAGATTGGGATCGAAAACTTTCTTGAGTGTTACCACTGCCCGGCGACGCATCCCGATCTTTCGTCTCATATCGAGGTTGGCCTCGGCGCCGTTCAATTCATTGCAGAGGGATGCACGTCGACGCAGATCGCACGTCCACGACGTCACACAGACAGCATTTTCAGGCCCTTCGTTCCGATCGGCGAGGCGCGCTACCACTTCCTCTGGCCGACGACCACGATCACCGTCAATCCTGGTCTTCCTAGTCTGTTGCTGAATGCATGGCGCCCCGAGGGGCCGCGACAGACTAACGGTTTTGAAGATGCCTTTTTCGCACCGACTGTACCTGTCGAATACAGAATGGCGCTTACGGCGTATAGCACCCGTATCGGAGACGAGGATGCAGCGCTCGTCGAATCCGTTCAGCGCGGCATCGATTCGCTGCCGGCAGCGGAAGTGCGGCTGCTTGACCGCGAAGAATGTCTTATCGAGCACTTTCATTCTCTGGTGCATGAAGCGATACCCGAAAGTGAACGACTTTGAAGAGCACGGCGACGGCACAGAAAGGGCCCCTACTGAGTACTAGACCTCGGGGCAAGGATCGATTGTAATCTTTGTCGATGGCGCAGCCGAGGTGCTGGCCGGGAATTACAGCGAGGTCACGGAGAGGCTGAAAGCGGGCGTCATCGTGCCGAAGAAGGTGGAGGTCGTGGTCGTCGAAGCTGCGCCGCAATCTGCCCCCGCCCACGACGCGCGCACCGAACAGCGCAAGCGCGACAAGAAGCTCAAGAAAATCGACGAGGAGATCGCCGCGCTCGAGGAGCGCATCGCCTCCGCCGAGCGCGAGCGCGAGCGCAACGACCTTCTCCTCTGCAGCGAAGAAGTTTTTCGCGACGGCCCGCGCGTGAAGAAGATCCAGCAGCAGAACAGCGACCTCAAGGCCATGATCGACCTGCTCTACCGCAAGTGGGAGTCGCTGGCCAAGGAGAAGGAAGAGGCCGCCGCGGTCTGAGGCGGCCTGCCTCTTGCGACGGGTTGCCATGGGAGGCGTTCATGGCAGGCACCAGAAAAAAGAGCGATCCGGCGGTCGGCTACAACGAGTTCAAGACGTACGAGGGACGCCGCTACACCGGCATGAAAATCGGCCGCAGCCACAAGTGGTATTACGACAAGGGCGAGTGGAAAGAAAAGAAGATCACGCCCGATCTCTGGCAGATCAGCTACGCGGTCACCAAGCGCCGGGCCGGCCGGGCTCCCGAAGGCTCAGGCGTTCCCGTCGGCACGGAGTACCACTGGTATGTGCTGGCGCATCAGAACGTCTGCAAGGTGAATGCGAACGACTACACGACGTCGATGTCGGGGCTCAAGTTCAAGATCGCCTACAAAAAAGCGGAGAACGGGAAATGGAGCGCGACGCCTCGCACGCAGCGGAAGCGGATGATCTCCTTCCTCCGCGAGGTGATCGAGGATCTGGAGAAAGAGCAGGAGGAGACGCCGGCGCCGCCCGTCTCAATCGAGGCCCATCGCACCGCCGTGAAGCGCCGGCGCGCCAGCTGACGCCGTGGACGGTCGTGCACGCCACCCCGTACAGCGGGCATGCACGCCGACGACGACGAGCTCGAACAGCTGGCGCGAAGTCTTCGTTGGCGTGGCCCGAATCCCAGCCAGACGCGTTCGCTGAACGTGTTCATGGACCAGAACAACAAGTGCAATCTGCGCTGCCAGTCGTGCGGCTTCAGCGACCCGCGCGTGGCCGCGCTGCCGAAGTACGACATGCCGCGATGGCTCTTCGACAGGATCGCGGCCGAGGTCTTCCCGCACGCCAACTACGTCTGCCTCTCGATCATGACCGAACCGTTCATGACCCGAGACTTCCCCGATCGGCTGAGCGCCGTACGCGACGCGGGCGTGCCGTTCAGCGAGATCATCACCAACGGGACGCTCCTGACCGAGGCTTCGTGCCGCAAGATCGTGGAGGCGGGGATCACGCGCGTGATCGTCTCCATCGACGGCGGAACGAAGGAGGTGTTCGAGGAGCTCCGCGTCGGCGCGACGTTCGAACGGGTCCTGCAGAATTTCGAGCTGTTGCGCGCGGTCCGCGACGCGGAAGGATCGTTGCCTCAGCTCCGGATCAACCACGTCCTCTCGGAGGTGAACATCGATCATTTCGACGACTTCCTCCGGCTCGTGGAACGGCTCGGCGCGGACGAGGTGGCGGTGCGAACGATCTCCCGGATGAGCAACGCCATTCTGCAGGAGAGCCGGGACGCGCTGTTCTGGTCGAAAGTGGAGATCGTTCGAGACGAACTGCGAAGCTTCTGCGCCAGAACGGGGATTCGTGATTCCGCGTATCTTCGGAATCGCCCGACGCTGATCGAGCTGTTCACGGAGAGCGGCGCGACGCTGCTCTGTCCGAAGCCGTGGGACACGTTGGCGATCCACCCGAATGGCGACGCTTACGTCTGCATGGCCTGGGCACGTCCGCCGCTCGGCAACCTGGCGAAGGAGACGTTCGACGAGATCCGGAACGGCGCCGCGCTGGCCGCTCTTCGGAAAGAATTCGAAGAGGAGCAGGCGGGCGTTGACTGCCTCAACTGCACGATCCGGCGGAACGCGGCTGACGATCCGGACGACGACTTCTTTTTTCAGAAGCTCGCCAAGCCGGCGCCGTTCGTCGTCTAGCGCAGCGCTTTGGCCCGCCCGTCGCGGATCCACTCCTCGACCTTGTCGCGCAGCTGGGCCTCGATCCGCTCCTCCATCGCGTCGATCCGTGCGTCGACATCGCGCAGGCGCCGTTCGACGATGTCGAAGCGCGCGCGAAGGTCTCCCAGCTCGCTACGGTCGGCGGCGTGGGGGTGGTCTTCGATGGCGTCGATGCGCTTGTCGAGCCGCGATTCCTCGGCGCTCAGCTCGCGCTCCTCCGGCTTCAGGGCCTCGACCGGCGCCCACAGCGCGGTGGCCTCGCGCAGCAGGGCCTCGTCGCGGATCAGGTACTCGCGCCCGCCGAGGCGGACCCAGAGGTACGAGCCGTCGCCGAGGCGGTGGCGCACCGCGACCAGGTTGTCGATCGAAGTGCTCGTCATCGTCACGTCCGTTTTGCCGACGTGGAGCATGTAGGCGTCGCCGCGGCGCCAGGCGGCGCCCGTCGACAGTGCCAGCAGGGCCAGAAGAAGAATCGTTCGTCTCATGCCCGTTGGACGGCGACCGCGCCCGCGGGTTAGCCTCGGCGAATGGAAGCCGCCATCATCGCCATCGGCTCGGAAATGCTCGGGCCGTCGCGCCTCGACACGAACTCGCTCAAGATCACGGCCGCGCTCGAGGACTACGCCGTCCCGCTGGTGCGGAAGAGCATCGTCGGCGACACGCAGTCGGATCTCGTCGACGAGCTCCTCTACGACGTCGAGCGCGCCGACGTCGTCATCGTCACCGGCGGCCTCGGCCCGACCGAGGACGACCTCACGCGCGAGGCGCTGGCGGAGGCGTTCTCGCTGACGATGCGCGTCGAGCCGTCGATCATCGAGCGCCTCGAGCAGCGCTTCGCCAAGCGCGGGCTGACGATGCCCGAGGTCAACAAGCGGCAGGCCAACGTCTTCGTCGGGCAGGAAACGCTGACGAACGAGCGCGGCACCGCCCCCGGCTTTCACATCCGCCTCGGCGAGAAGCACGTGTGGGTCTTTCCCGGCGTCCCGCACGAGCTGGAGTGGATGCTGGCGACGTACTTCACGCCGTGGCTGGCCGGACAGCGCGGCGGGCGGGCCCGGCACCGGCGGGCGCTGAAGATCGCCGGGATGACGGAGTCGGGGGTCGAGGAGCGGCTCAAGCCGTTCTACGACGCCCACCGCGACGAGCCGCCGCTGACGATCCTGGCCACGGGCGGGCAGATCGAGCTGCACATCCTCGCCGACGGCGACGAAGCCGCGGCGAAGGCGCATCTGGCCGCGCGCGAGAGCGAGCTCGTCGATCTCTTCGGCGAGCGCGTCTTCGGCTTCGACGACGACTCGCTGGAGTTTGTCATCGGACGTTTCCTAACTTCCCGCGGCGAGACCGTGGCCACGGCCGAGTCGTGCACGGGCGGGCTTTTGGCCTCGCGCATCACCGACGTCGCCGGCAGCTCCGCCTACTTCATGGGCGGCGCGGTCGTCTACACCGCCGCGGCGAAGCAGGACCTGGCCGGCGTCGACGCCGCGGTGATCGCGGAGCACGGCGAGGTCTCGGAGCCGGTGGCCATCGCCCTGGCGCGCGGCATCTGCGAGCGCTTCGGCACGACGTACGGCGTCGGCATCACCGGCATCGCCGGCCCGAGCGGTGGCAGCGAGGCCAAGCCGGTCGGCACGGTGCACATCGCCGTGGCCGGAGGCCGGCGGCACGAGCATCGCAAGCTCTTCTGGCCGATGGAGCGGACGCTGTTCAAGCGCTTCGCCACGCAGAGCGCGCTCGATTTGCTGCGGCTCTTCGTTCTGCGAAGCTGACGCTTTCGGGTGGGCGTCCGTAACACGCGCATGATTAAGCGCTGCCTCGTTGCCGCCGCGCTGTTCGCGACCGCGGCCCTCGCCGTGGAGACGCCGATCGGCACGCCGCCGCTCGGCCCGACCTCGGCGGGGGTGAACAGCATCAGCCTCGTGCCGGTCGGCGACGGCTTCGTCGGCGTCTGGATCGAGGGCTCCTACTGCACGCAGTCGCTCGAGCTGCGCGGCATCCGCTTCGATCGCCAGCTCCGCCCGTTCCAGGATCGCAGCTTCCTCATCGCGCGATTGCCGTCGTCGTCTGTCATCCTCGGCACCGCGCCCGACGGTTATGCGGCGTACGTCGCCTGGGACTCGGGAGCCGTGCACGTGGCGCGCATCGACGCCGACGCGACGGTGACGGTGCTGTCCGATGCCGTGCCGGCGGTCGGCTACATGGCTGCGTTGCGCATCAGCCGCGAGTATCTCGTCTTCATCGCGACGAACGGCATGGTCACGCTGCTCGACCACAGCGGCGCGGTCGTGCGGAGCTATGTGCCGCTCTTCAGTCAGGCGTGGAGCTTCGATGCCGCCGTCATCGGCGACACGCTCCTCATCACCTTCATCAGCAGCGACAGGAGCGTGCACACGGCCTCCGTGCAGCTCGCCGACATCGCCGCGAACCGCGTCGCGCCCGCGCCGGTACAGAGCCAGCCCGGAAACGCCAACGGCGTTCAGCTGGCCACGGACGGCACGCACACGATGGCGTTCTGGTTCGAGGGCAGCGCGGTGCGGGAAGTGCGCGCGCGCCCGCTCAACACGGCCGGGAATGCGCTCAGTGCCGGGCCGCTGACGCTCGGCTCGTTCCTGCCGCAGGGGCTGACCGCGATCGCTGCGAGCGACGGCTATCGAGTCTTCTTCGTCGAGAACAATCAGCTCGTGTCGCTGCGCGTCGGCTTCGACGGGACGCTGCAGTCGACGACGCGCAGCGCTCCGCTGACGTTCGGCAGCTACGGCATGACCTTCGCGCAGAACGGCGCTGCGACGATCGCCATGCGCATCGAGCAGCATGAAGCCGTCGTCGGCGCGATCGCCGCGGACGGCAACCTCGCGCCGGGCACGATCCTCTCGATCGGCTTGCCGGTGCAGCACGTGCGCAGGCTGCTGCCGTTTGCCGGCGGCGCGGCGGCGCTCTGGACCGAGAGCGCGCTGAACGACCGGCTCGTCGTCGGCCGCCTGAGCGCCGCGGGGAAGCCGCTCGACGGCGCCGGCCTGCGCCTGCGCGACTCGCAGCTCGATCAGAGCGGCAGCGCCATGGCCACGGACGGCGAGCGCCTGGCCGTGGTCTGGGTCGAGGGCAGCCAGCTCTACTCCGCGATCGCCGGATTCCCGAGTGCGAGCGTCCGCGCGCTCGCCAACGACGTCGCGCCGAGCAGCGACGCCGGCATCTCCTGGAACGGCACGAGCTACGTGATCAGCTATCGCCGTACGAGCGACTTCGCCGCGTTGCGCATCGATCGCCTCGGCAATCCGATCGATCCTCAGCCGATCGTGCTCATGCCCGTCGACGCCACCAACATCCGCCCCCGTCTGGCCTTCAACGGCAGCGACTATCTCCTGCTGTGGGAGCGCTGGTATGACCCGTTCGTTTACATCGGCGAAGTTCCCTGCCCGTCGTACGGTCCCCTCCCGAACGAGCTTTTCGCGCAGCGCTTCAGCGCCGCGCTCACGCCGGTCGGTACAGGCATCCCGCTGGCGACGACGACGGACTACGGCGATTACAAGCTCGACGTGCAGGGCGACGACATCTCGTTCGGTGGCGGCGTTTGGATGATCTCGTGGGTCGACCGGAGGTCCGACGTCATCGTGTTCACGCGTGTTGACGCCAACGGGCAGCGCCTCGATCCGTTGGATGGACGGCCTCTCTTTTTCTCGTGTGGGGCGCCGTTTCTGGCGCCAGCGCCGGGTGGATGGCTGATTGCCGCGCAGTCGGGATGCAACGCGGGCGGCTTGTGGTCGGTCCGTGTCGCTGCCGACCGGTCATCGACCGCTCCCGGCTTCGAAGCGCTCGGCGGCTTCTTTCCAGGTCCGGCGACGATCGAGGCGTTTGCGCTCCTTCCGCAGCCGATGATCGCGTACAGGCGCGTCGGCTCGCCGCTGGCGTACGTCGACCTCCTGCCGCAGCACCCGCGCGCCGCCCGGCATTAACATGCGCGCTGATGAAGCGCCTGAGCCTGCTATTTCTCCTTCTTGCGGCAACTGCCGCGAGCGCCGCCGACAAACTCACCATCGTCAAAGCCGGTCCCGTCGGCGAGGTCGCCAACCTCGCCGAGGCCAACGAAGTCCGCGTCGTCTTCAGCGAGCCGATGGTCGTCGTCGGCAAGATCCCGAAAGAGCTGAGCGTCCCCTGGTTCCACATCGAGCCGGCGGTCAAGGGGACGTTCCGCTGGTCGGGGACGATGACGCTCATCTTCACGCCGGTCTCGCTGCCGTTCGCGACGAAGTTCGACGTCACCATCGACAAGGACGCCAAGGCCGTCAGCGGCAAGACCCTCGGCAAGAGCTACAAGTTTTCCTTCACCACGCCGACGATCCAGCTGCTCTCCACCGACTTCTATCGCAAGACCAACGGCGCCGTCGTCATCGGCCTGCGCTTCAACCAGCCGGTCGAGCCGGAGACCGTCGCCCAGCACCTGCAGCTCCGCACGCAGGCGCACGAGTTCAAGCCGCCCCTCGCGCCGGCGAAGCACGACCCCGCGTTCGACGCCAAGGTCGCCCGCGCGGAGCAGAACGCCGCCAGCGACGGCCAGCCGGTCATGTCCTTCCTGGCCCTCGACTGGGACAAGAAGCGCCTCCCGCCGCGGAACGACCTCGTCGTCATCGAGACCAAGCCGAACCTTCCTCCGGATACATGGGTACAGGTGTACCTCGATGAGAAGCTCGCGCAAAGCGGCCGCGTGACGAGCGGCAAGACCCAGACGTTCACGCTGCAGCTCGACCCCACGCTCTTCGTCGAGAAGATCGAATGCACCGAGGAGTGCAACCCCGACCAGTACAACCCGATCTTCTTCCGCACCAAGGCCGGCCTCGACTACGAGAGCGTGAAGGAAGCGGTGCACGTCGTCGACGACGCCGGCCACGAGCTGAAGCGCGCGGAGAAAGAAGTTTCCGAGTGGCGGCAGAAGGACAACAGCTACTCGCTCGACGAATTGGGCTACTCGCTCCTGCCGGCGCACACGTACACGCTGCGCATCGACCCGGCGCTGGAGGCCGAGGACGGGCAGAAGCTCGGCTACGTCTTCACCGCCGCGATCGAGAACTGGCACAAGACCGCGTTCATCAGCTTCGGCGACGGCCACGGCGTCTGGGAGTCGAGCGGCGGGCCGATCCTGCCGTTCCACGCCCGCAACTTCGCCGACGTGCAGCAGTGGCTGATGCCGATGCCGGTCGAGCAGGTCATGCCGACGATCCTCGAGCTGGAGAAGAACAACTTCCAGAAGGCGCCGCCGACGCAGCCCGCGCAGCGGAAGCTCGCTCCGGTCGCGGACAAGACGCAGTCGTACGGCCTCAATCTCTCGCCCGCGCTGACGAACGGGCACGGCATCGTCTGGGCGGCCATCCAGCCCGGCGCGGCCATCCCGAAGGCGCACCGCTACAACGAGACCGTCACCGCCACGCTGGTGCAGACGACGAACCTCGGCCTCTCGGTCAAGGACTCGCCGCAGAACACGCTCATCCTCGTCACGCGCCTCGACGACGCCAAGCCGGTCGGCGGCGCGAAGGTGTCGATCCGCACGAAGGAGAACAAGATCCTCTGGAGCGGCACGACCGACGAGCGCGGCCTCGCCGCCGCGCCGAACACCGACCTCCGCGTCGATCGCAGCAAGAAAGCGGAAGAGGAAGACTCCGAGGAGTCGTGGCAGGCCATCGGCGGCGTGCACTTCATCGTCGTCGCGGAGAAGGACGGCGACACCGCGTATGTCGTCTCGAACTGGAACAACGGCATCAGCCCGTTCGACTTCAGCCTGCAGTCGGGCTTCGACCTCTCCGAGGCGCGGCCGCTGCTGCGCGGCACGATCTTCACCGACCGCGGCGTCTACAAGCTCGGCGAAGAAGTGCACGCCAAGGCCGTGCTGCGCAGCGACACGCCCACCGGCATGCAGCTGCTTCCGAAGGGGACGCAGGCGGAGATCGTCGTCACCGACAGCCACGACAAAGAGGTCGAGAAGCGCAGCGTGGCGCTGAACGAGTGGTCGTCGGCGGAGTGGACGTTCAAGGTCCCGCTCGACGGCGTCCTTGGCGACTACACGATCACGGCGAAGGTCGCCGGGCAGCGCCTCGCGTCGACGGGCGAGTTTCTCGTGGCCGCGTACCGCCGGCCGGAGTTCCGCGTCGACGTGACTCTCAAAGCGCCGGCTCCAGTCGCCGGCACGAAGCTCGCCGGCACGATTACGGCGCGCTACCTTTTCGGCGCGCCGATGTCGTCGCGCCCGGTGACGTGGACGTACGCGAAGGTCCCGATCTACACCGTCCCGCGCGCGATCAGCGAGCACTTCTCCGACGATCAGTGGACGTTCCTCGGCGAGGACTACGAGAACCGGCGGACGACCGTCACGATCCAGAAAAAAGAGGCGAAGCTCGACGCCAAAGGCGAGCTAAAACTCTCATTGCCGACCGACATCGCCGCGGGCGTGCCGTGGTCCTACCGGCTCGAGGGCGACGTCGTCGACGTCTCCCGCCAGCGCATCGCCAACCGCGCCTCGACGCGCGTCGATCCGGCGCCGTGGTACGTCGGCGTGAAGACCCCGCCGTACTTCGCCGACGCGCAGGCCGGCATCGACACGCAGCTCATCGCCGTCGCGCTCGACGGCAAGCCGGCCGCCGACGTCGCGATCGACGTCGAGCTCCATCGCATCCAGTGGAACTCCGTCCGCCAGGCCACCGGCAACGGCTTCTACAACTGGGAAACGGAGCGGAAGGAAGTGCCGGCCGGCTCGTTCAAAGTCACGACGAAGGGCGAACCGGTGCCGCTGCACGTCCCCCTCGGCGAGGGCGGCGAGTACGTGCTGATCGCCAAGGCGAAGGACGCCGAGGGGCGGTCGACGACGACGCGGGCGTGGTTCTACGCCGTCGGCGCCGGCTACACGGCGTGGGCGCGCTACGACAACAACCGCATCGATCTCATCGCGGAGAAGCAGACATACCGTCCCGGCGACACGGCGCGGGTCATGATCAAGTCGCCGTGGGAGCACGCCACGGCGCTGCTGACGACGGAGCGCGAAGGCGTGCGCACGTGGAAGACGTTCGAGCTGACGACGACGCAGCCGACGGTGAGCGTGCCGATCACGGAGAAGGACATCCCGAACCTCTTCGTCTCCGTCGTGCTGGTGAAGGGGCGGACGAAAGAGGGGATCGAAGAGGAAGTCGATCCCGGCAAGCCGGCCTTCCGCGTCGGCTACGTCGAGCTCGGCGTCGAGGACGCGGCCAAGCGGCTCAAGGTCGACGTGAAAGCGAACCGCGACGAGTATCGCCCGGCGTCGAAGGCGCGCGTCGAGGTGCAGGTCAAGGACGTGGCCGGGAAGGGATCGCCTTCCGAGGTGACGCTGTGGGCAGTCGACTACGGCGTGCTGTCGCTGACGTCGTACAAGACGCCGGACGTGCTGGCGTCGATGTACCTGCGCAAGGCGCTGCAGGTCGTCACCGACGACTCGCGCGAGAAGATCGTCAGCCGCCGCGTGCTCACGCCGAAGGGCGAGGGGGAGGGCGGTGGCGGCGGGCGCGACGCCGGGCCGGGGACGATCCGCAAGGACTTCCGCGTGCTGGCGTTCTGGCTCGGCTCGATCGCCACCGACCGCAACGGCCGCGCGAAGGCCGACGTGGTGCTGCCGGAATCGCTGACGACGTACCGCATCATGGCCGTCGCCGGCG
>JBKOUP010000061.1:0-3646 GCA_046723495.1 Acidobacteriota bacterium | reverse complement strand
CCGCAAGCCGGCTGCCGTTCCGGGCGAACAGGCCGAGAAAGGGCTGATCACGCTGCCGGGCGAATCGGAGCGGGAGATCGAAGACTTCGCCGGCTCGACTTACCTCGCCACCAAGGTCGACACGATGGTCAACTGGGCGCGCGGCAACTCGCTCTGGCCGCTGCCGTTCGGCACGGCCTGCTGCGCGATCGAGTTCATGTCCCTGGTCTCGTCGCATTACGACCTGGCGCGCATCGGCGCCGAGGTCGTGCGGTTCTCGCCGCGGCAGGCGGACCTGTTGATCGTGGCCGGCACGATCGTCGACAAGATGGCCCCGGTGCTCAAGAAAATTTACGACCAGATGCCCGAGCCGAAGTACGTGGTAGCCATGGGCGCCTGCGCGACCTCGGGGGGCTTTTACCGCATGTACCACGTCGTGCAGGGCATCGACGAAGTCATCCCCGTCGACATCTGGGTCCCCGGCTGCCCGCCGACTCCGGAAGGACTGATGTACGGAATCCTCAAGCTGAAGGAAAAGATCGAGCGCGGGGAGCTCAAGCGCGGCGTATGAGCACACTGACGAAATACTCCGCCATCCCCTACACCGGTCCCGCGCCGACGAACCGCGAGGCCTACGTGCCAAAGGACGCGGCGGCGATGGACGCGCGCGGCGCGGAGCTCGCCGCGACGTTGCCCGGCGTCGAGCAGGAAACGGGGCAGGACCTTCCGACCTTCATCGTCCCGAAAGAGACCATCGTCGGCACGCTCACCTCGCTGAAGGCGGCCGGCTACACGATGCCGCTCGACCTCTGGGGCGTCGACTATCCGGCGCGCGAGCAGCGCTTCGACGTCATGTACCAGCTCTACTCGCTCGACCGGAACGAGCGCATCCGCCTGAAGGTGCGCGTCGCCGAGGATGAGAGCGTCCCCACCGGCACGGGCGTCTTCAAAGGCCTCAACTGGTACGAGCGCGAAGTCTTCGACATGTACGGCGTCCGCTTCGACGGCCATCCGAATCTCCGGCGCATCCTCTGCCACGAAGCGTTCCAGGGCCACGCGCTGCGGAAGGACTACGATCCCGCGCAGCGCTGGATCCTCACCGAGAAGGACGTCGCCAAGATCATTCCGAAGATCGATCCGCGCTTCGAGAACGTCGACACAGACTTCGAGCGCGTCACGCTGAACCTCGGACCCTCGCATCCGGCCACGCACGGCACGCTGCGCATCGTCGTCACCCTCGACGGCGAGACCATCATCGGCTGCGACCAGGAGATCGGCTACCTCCACCGCTGCTTCGAGAAGTCGTGCGAGACGCACACGTACCAGCAGGCCATCCCCTTCACCGACCGCCTCAACTACTGCTCGGCGTTCATCAACAACGTCGGCTACTGCATGGCCGTGGAGAAGCTCCTCGGCATCGAGGTCCCGAAGCGCGCCCAGCACATCCGCCTGATCCTCTCCGAGTTCATGCGCATCGCCGACCACCTCGTCTGCATCGGCACGAACCTCGTCGACATGGGGGCGCTGACGAACTTCTGGTACCTCTTCCAGCCGCGCGAGGAGATCTACGGGCTGATCGAGGCCTGCTGCGGCGCGCGCCTGCTGCCGAGCTACTGCCGCATCGGCGGGCTCGCCGTCGACGCGCCGGCGAACTTTCTCGAGGACGCCCAGCGCCTCGTCGACATGCTGCCGAAGTTCATCAACGACGTGGAGAAGCTCGTCGACAAGAACAAGATCTTCCTCGACCGCGTCGTCGGCATCGCCCCGATCACGCCGGAGCTGGCCATCGAATACGGCTTCACCGGCCCGTGCCTGCGCGCCGCCGGCGTTCCCTACGACGTCCGCAAAGCGAATCCCTACCTCGGATACGAGACGTACGACTTCGACATCCCCATCGCCGACGGCGGCGACACGTTCGCGCGCTACCTCGTGCGGATGGAGGAGATGCGCCAGTCGCTGAAGATCCTGCAGCAGGCCATCGACCGGGGCATGCCCGAAGGGGCGGTCATCGTCGACAATCCGTACGTGGCCCTGCCGCCGAAGTCGAAGGTCTACAACGAAATGGAGTCGCTGATCTACCACTTCAAGCTGATCATGCACGGCATCCAGCCGCCGGTCGGCGAGACGTACTTCCAGGTCGAGGGAGGCAACGGCGAGCTCGGGTTCTACGTCGTCTCGGACGGGACGAAGAACCCGTATCGCGTCCGCTGCCGTCCGCCCTGCTTCCAGATTTACTCGGCGTTCCCGGACATGATCGTCGGGCAGACGATTCCGGACGCGATCGCGGCATTGGGGTCGTTGAACATCATTGCAGGGGAGTTGGATCACTGAGGAATCGCTCTCAGCTCTCGGCTCTCGGCTCTCAGGGGGAGGGCGGGCCCGAGAGCTGAGAGCTGACAGCCGAGAGCCCAGACATGCAGGTAACGAAAATCTCGCCAGGCGTCGTCAAGGTCACCGCCGCCCGCATGGGCGTTTTGGAGCGCCTGGTGATCCCGCAGGTGCTGATGGGGATGCTCGTGACGATCCGGCACCTGGTGAAGAATCTCTTCAACCTCAAGAAGCTGCCGACGATTCAGTACCCCGAGGTGAAGCGCGTCTACTCGGAGCGCTTCCGCGGCCGGCACATCCTCACCGCGCGCGAGGACGGCACGACGCGCTGCGTGGCCTGCTACATGTGCTCGACGGCCTGCCCGGCGGAGTGCATCACCATCGAGGCCGGCGAGGACGAGCGGACGCGCGAGAAGTTCCCGGTGCGCTACGACATCGATCTGCTGCGCTGCGTCTTCTGCGGCTACTGCGTCGATGCCTGCCCCGAGGATGCCATCTACATGACCCGCGACTACGAGATGGCCATCGACACGCGGGCGCGCTCGGTGGTCGGGCTGCGCGATCTCGTCGTGCCGCCGAACTTCCCGGTCGCCCCGATGGGATGGCGACCGTACTACGGCGGGATGGAGAAGAAGGGAACGGCCGGCGGCACGGGCCTCGGACAGCCGCTGCGCAGCGCGCCCTTCGAGGACGATGCCCCGCCGAATCCCGACCTCTATCGCGGCAGCGAGTAGAATCGCGCCGCGCCCATGAAACCGCTCGAGACGACGGTCGAGGAAGTCCTCCGCAAAGCGATCCAATCGGAGGTGGAGTCGCGCGCCTACTATCAAAAGATGGCCGAGCGCGCCGGCTCGGGCGAGGTGCGCAAGCGCCTGCTGCAGCTTGCCGACGGAGAGCTCATTCACCGCGCGCGGCTGGAGCGCAGGTATCGCGAGATGGTCGGCCAGGCGCCGCCCGATCCGCTGCCGGTGAGCGTCGACGTCGCGCCGGATGTCGCCAATCTCGACATGCCGGGCGCGCTGAAGCACGCCCTCGAGCGCGAGCGCGACGCCGAAGCCTACTTTCGCCACATGGCCGAGCGCGTCCCAGAGACCGAGCTCGGCCGGTTGTTCATGGAGCTCGCCGACACGGAGTGGAAGCACAAGACCGACTTGCAGGCCGAATACGACGCCAGCGGGGCCGCCGATCGCTTCCTGATGGACCTCTAAAAACGGAGGCCGGTGGAAGCGACTCGCTCCCACCGGCCTGCCAGCTCTCTCTCATACAACTCGCTTCCGGAGGAGGTTAGCGTCGTTGTATGCCGTCTCAGTTGAGTACAAGATAATCCGCGGTCATCAGG
>JBKOUP010000501.1:0-7883 GCA_046723495.1 Acidobacteriota bacterium | reverse complement strand
GGGGCGCACAGCGTGCGCCCCATTTCATTCGTACCGCAGCGCCTCGATCGGATTCAGCGCCGCCGCTTTCCGCGCCGGATAGAACCCGAAGAACACGCCGACCGCGCCCGAGAACGCCACCGACACCAGCATCACGATCGGCGAGATGGCCGTCTCCCAGCCGGTGAAGTGGCCGAGGAGCTTCGCGCCGGTCACGCCGAAGAGCAGGCCCACCAGGCCGCCGGCGATGCCCATCACCACGCTCTCCACGAGGAACTGCGTCAGCACGTCGCCGCCGCGCGCGCCGATGGCCATGCGGATGCCGATCTCGCGCGTCCGCTCCGTCACCGACACCAGCATGATGTTCATGATGCCGATGCCGCCGACGAGCAGCGAGATCGAGGCGATGGCCGCCAGCAGCAGCGTCATCACCTTCGTCGAGCTCTCCGCCGCGGCGGCCAGGTCGGCCTGGTTGCGCACCGTGAAGTCGTCGTCGCCCTGGACCTTGTGCGCCTCGCGCAGCAGCGTGCGGAGCTCGTCCTCCGCTGCTGGGATGTCGGACTCGTTCGTCGTACTCACCAGGATCTGGGGGATGAACGAGCGGCCCGACAGCGTCGTCGACGCCGTCGTGTACGGCATCAGCACCACGTCGTCGGCGTCGGTTCCGCTGGCGCCCTGCCCCTTCGCGGCCAGCACGCCGGAGACCTTGTACACCGAGTTGCGGATCTGGATCTCGGCGCCCGTCGGGTCCTGTCCGGGGAAGAGACTCTGGGCCACGGTGTTGCCGAGAACGATTACCTTGCGGTTCGCGCGCACGTCGTCGGCGGTGAAGAAATCGCCCGACGCCGTCTGCCAGTCGCGGATGGTCTGGTAGTCGGTGTCGACGCCGTTGATCTGCGTCCGCCAGTTGCCCGACGGTCCGATGAGCACGGCCCGGCTGACGATCACCGGCGACACGGCCGACGCGTACTGCGACTCGGCCCGGATCTTGTCGATGTCCTTGAGGCTGAGATTCGGAAAGGCCTGCGCTCCCTGGCTCACGCCGCTCGACTGCGCGGCGCCGGGCGTGATCACGATCATGTTCGTGCCGAGGTTGTTGATCTGCTCGCGGATGCGCGTGCGCGCGCCGTAGCCGACCGCCACCATCACGATCACCGCGGCCACGCCGATGATGATGCCGAGCATCGTCAGCGCCGCGCGCATCTTGTTCTTGCGGATGCTCTGCGTGGCCACGCGGACCAGCGTCTTCGTCTTCATGCTGCCTCCTCTTCGTGAAATGCGGCGAGGTCGCGCGCGGCGATGCGGCGGTTCTTCACCGGCTCGTCGCGGCGGATGCGGCCGTCGCGCACCTCCACGATGCGCTTGGCGTAGACGGCGATGTCCGGCTCGTGCGTGACCAGGACGATGGTGATGCCCTGGTCGTTGAGCTCCTGGAACAGGGCCATGACTTCCATCGACGTGCGCGTGTCGAGGTTGCCGGTCGGCTCGTCGGCGAGGATGATGGCCGGCTCGGTGACGAGCGCGCGGGCGATGGCCACGCGCTGCTGCTGGCCGCCGGAGAGCTCGCTCGGCTGGTGCTCGACGCGGTCGCCGAGGCCGACGCGCTGGAGGGCCGCGGCGGCCAGCGCCTTCGTGTCGCGCTTCCTGCCGCTCCGGTCATAGAGCATCGGCAGCTCGACGTTCTCCAGCGCGCTCGTGCGGGGCAGAAGATTGAAGCCCTGGAAGACGAAGCCGATCTTCTGATTGCGGATCGCGGCGAGCGCGTTGCGGTCGAGGCCTTCGACGCGCACGCCGTCGAGCATGTACGAGCCCTCGGTCGGCACGTCGAGGCAGCCGAGAAGATTCATCAGCGTCGACTTGCCCGAGCCTGACGTCCCCATGATGGCGATGAGCTCTCCCTTCTCCACCTCGAGGTCGATGCCGCGCAGGGCGTGCACTTCGTTCGTGCCGCTGACGTAGGTCTTCACGAGGGTCTCCGTTTTGATGACGCTCATCAGAAGCCTCCCCGCGGTCCGCGCTGTTGCTGCTGGCCCGACTGGAACGGCGTCGCGCTCGTCGACGTCGAGGCGCTCTGCGTCGCGCTCAGCGTGCTGGCGATGACGTTCATCCCTTCCTTCAAATCCTTGCCGCGCACCTCGGTGACGCTGCCGTCGCTGACGCCGGTGAACACGCGCATGGCCTGCGGCTGTCCTTTCGCATCGAGCGTGTAGAGCGTGCCGCCGCGCCGCATCGCACCGGTACGGTTCGTCGCCGCCGGCTTGAACCGCAGCGCCGCGTTCGGCACCTCGAGCACGTTGTCGGCCGTCTTCGTCAGGAAGTTCGCGCGCGCGGTCATGCCCGGCAGGAGCTTCCCGCCGGGATTGGCCACGGAGACGACGACGGTGTAGTTGACGACGTTGTCCGTCGTGGCCGACTGCAGGCGCACCTGCTTCACGGTGCCGTGGAACGTCTGTCCCGCCAGCGCCTGCACGGTGAAGTCGACGGGCTGCCCTTCCTTGATCTGGGCGATGTCGCTCTCGCCGACCTGGGCGAGGATCTGCATCTGCGACAGGTCGTTGGCGATGAGGAACAGCTGCGGCGCGGAGAGCGACGCGGCCACGGTCTGCCCCTGCTGCACGTTGCGCTCGACGACGACGCCGTCGATCGGCGCGTAGATGTTCGTGTAGGCGAGGTTCTGCCTGGCCCTGTCGAGGGCGACGCGCGCCGACTTGACCTCGGCGTTGACGACTTCGGCCGCCGACTGCGACTGCTCGAACGCGCTGCGGGCCACGAGGCCGTCCGCGGTGAGCTCGCGGTTGCGGGCGTCGTCGCGCGACGCCTGCAGCGCCTGCGCCTGCGCCTTCTCCACGTTGGCCTGGGCGTCGGTGACGGCCTGCTGGGCGAGCGTCGGATCGATGCGCGCCAGGAGCTGTCCCTTCTTCACGTGGTCGTTGAAGTCGGCGAAGATCTGCAAGACCTGGCCGGAAACCTGCGTGCCGACGCTGACGGTCGTCACGGCGTTCAACGTGCCGGTAGCGGAGACGGTCGATCGGATGTTGCCGCGCTCGACGGTGGCGAAACGGTACGCCGGCGCGTCTTTCGCGTAGGCAACGCGGTAGACGAGCACGCCGATCAACGCGATCAACGCGACGGCGATGACTGCGATGAGAGATCGTTTCTTGTTCATGCCTCGGTCAACGAGGCCGGCACCGACGAAGTTTCGTGTTTGTCACGAGTTGCACGCAGCTGTTATGAATTGCAGTGCATGAACAAGCTGAGCGCGCGCGAGCTCGTCCTCATCTTCGCCTTCTGGACGTTCCTGGCCACGCTCTCCTCGGTCAACCGCCTGCTCGATCCGCGCGGGTTTGGCTTCCGGATGATGTCGCCGGCCGGCCCGATCGCGCTCGAGTTCATCGGCGCCTGGATCTGGGCCGCGCTCACGCCGCCGATCTTTCGCCTGACCTCGCGCGTGACGCTGCGCCGCGTGCCGCTGCTGATCGTCATCGGCATCGTCTTGGCGATCGGCGTCTACTCCGCGATCGACCTGCTGCGCCCGCTGTTCCTGGCGCCCTCGCCGCGCCCGCGCACGTCGACGTTCCGCGAGCTCCTCGGCTTCCGCTTCGTCAACGAGCTCCTCTACTACTTCGCCATCGTCGCGGCCGGCTACGCGCGGGTCTATTTCCTCCGCGACCGTGAGCAGGCCGAGCGCTCGACGCGGCTGCAGGCCCAGCTCGCCGAGGCCCGGCTCGACGCGCTGCGCATGCAGATCAATCCGCATTTCCTTTTCAACACGCTCAACGCCGTCTCGGCGATGGTGGAGCGCGATCCCTCCGGCGTGCGGAAGATGATCGCCCGCCTCAGCGACTTGATGCGCCGCACGATCGACTCGCGCGCCGCGGCCGAGGTGCCGCTGCGGCAGGAGCTCGAGCTGCTGGACCGCTACATCGAGATCATGGAGATCCGCTTTCAGGGACGCCTGCGCGCGGAGCGGCATATAGAAGAGGATGCGCTCGACGGGCTGGTGCCGCATTTCATCCTCCAGCCGATCGTGGAGAACGCCCTCGAGCACGGCGGTGCCGGCGTGCTGGAGATCGCCGCGCGGCGCGACGGCGCGCGGCTGGTGGTCCGCGTGCGCGACCACGGCCCGGGCGTCGGCGACTCCCCCGCCGGCGTCGGCCTCGGCAACACGCGCGCGCGGCTCGAACAACTCTATGGCGGCAATGCCTCATTCGCGTTGCGCAACGCCGAGGGAGGCGGCGCGATCGCCGAGATCATCGTGCCGTACCGCACGCATGTCTGAGCCGCGCACGCTCCGCGTCGTCATCGCCGACGACGAGCCGCTGGCCCGCCAGCACATCGCCGACCGCCTCGCCCACGAGGAGAACGTCGAGATCGCCGGCACGGCCGCGGACGGCGCCGAAGCGATCGAGGTCATCCGCCGGACGAAGCCCGACGTCGTCTTCCTCGACGTGCAGATGCCGGGCGCGACGGGGCTCGACGTCGTCGACACCATCGGCGCCGAGGAGATGCCGGCCACGATCTTCGTCACGGCGTACGACCGCTACGCGCTGAAGGCCTTCGACGTCGCCGCGGTCGACTACCTCCTGAAGCCGTTCGACGACGAGCGCTTCTCCGAGGCCTTCCGGCGGGCGCGGCGGGCGGTGGAGACGGACGAGGTCGAGCGGATGAACGCGCGGCTCACGGCGCTGCTGGAGGCGGAGGAGACCGCGACGGAGAAGCCGCGCGAGTACCTCGACCGCATCACCGTGGAGATGCGCGGCCAGACGCGCGTCGTGCCGGTGGCGGCCATCGACTCCATCACCGCCAGCGGCCCGTACGCGGAGCTGCACGCCGGCGGGCGCACGTTCGCCGTGCGCCAGCGGATGCAGACGCTCGCCGAGCAGCTCGATCCGAAGGTGTTCATGCGCGTGCATCGCTCGGTGATCGTCCGCCTCAGCCGCATCGACGCGCTGCTGCGCAGTCCCGGCGGCGACTACGCCGTGCGGCTCAAGGACGGGACGGAGCTGAGCGTCAGCCGCGTCCGCCGCGAGGCGCTCGAAAAACGCCTCGGCGTGGCCTGAGAGTGCCGTTCGTGACAGCGGCGTGCAGTTCGTGCCATTCGCGAAACATCGCGAGGCGCGCCGGCGTCTCTCCGTGTGCAATCGAAGGAGAAACCATGAAAACGAATCTGACGAAGTGGGCAACGAAAGCGGCGGGAGCGGGCGCGGTGGCGCTGCTTCTGGCCACGCCGGCCTTCGCGCAATCGCGCGGCGACTGGAACCGAGGTGACAACCAGCGGCCGGACACGCGCCAGTCGCGCGACAACCGCGACGACCGCGGCACCCGCGCCAACGAGCGCATCAACGTGACCGGGCGCGTCACGTCCTTCACCCACGAGCGCGACGGCTACCGCGTCCGCCTCGACCGCGACAACCGCTCGTTCTGGGTGCCGGAGTCGAGCTTCCGCAACCGCGGGCGCGATCTCCGCGTCGGCATCTCCATCGGCCTCGGCGGCATCTTCCGCGACGGCTCCGTCTACGTCGACGCCGTGAACTGGCCCGACGGCGGCTACGGCTACAACGACGGCTACGGCTACAACCGCGGCATCGTCCGCGGCGTCATCGAGCGCGTCGACCGCCGCGACGGAATGCTCCTGCTCCGCGACGAGGCCTCCGGCCGGACGATCCGCGCCGAAGTCAACGGCAACCTCCGCAGCGTGCGCCGCGGCGACTTCGTCGAGCTGAGCGGCCGCTGGATCCGCGGCGGCATCTTCGGCGTCGATCACATCGACTTCCGCCGCTAATTCGCAACGAGGACAGGCGCGCGC
Organism: Acidobacteriota bacterium; assembly: GCA_046723495.1. Taxonomy (GTDB): domain Bacteria; phylum Acidobacteriota; class Thermoanaerobaculia; order Gp7-AA8; family Gp7-AA8; genus DATDFB01. The sequence continues at coordinate 2,098 of JBKOUP010000501.1, read as the reverse complement.
TCGCGCCTGTCCTCCTTTTCGCGAAGATCCACACCGCGGCCGCCAGGCGGGTCTCGATCGAATACCAGCACTCCGACGAATCCGGCAGCAGGCCGCATTATCCCGTCCCTAGCCGCCGTTCGCCGCTCACGTCCACACATGACAAAAGTCATGGTCATGGTTGCGCCGTCGCCCTAACGTGAGCGCCGGAGTTGACCATGAACGACAAAGGCAATGTGACCCAGTTGACCCTCGGCACCGGCGCGTTCGCCGTCTGCTTCGCCGTCTTCGGCTCCGTCTCGGCCATGATGCCGATCCTCAAGAAGCTCCTGCACCTCGATCCCGTCCAAGTCAGCATCGCTCTTGCCCTCCCCGTCCTCCTCGGCAGCCTCGGACGCATCCCGCTCGGAATGCTGACCGACCGCTTCGGCGGCCGGCTGATCTTCGCCATCGTCATGGCCTGCTCGATCGTTCCGGCTCTGGCCATGGGTTGGGTGCACACCTACACGGCGCTGCTCGTCTTCGGATTCCTCATCGGCATTGCCCTGGCCAGCTTTTCCGTCGGCGTCGCGTTCGTCAGCCGCTGGTATCCGCCCGAAAAACAGGGGACGGCGCTCGGCATCTACGGCGCGGGCAACATCGGACAATCGCTCGCCGCGTTCGGCGCGCCGGCGATCGTCGCCGCGGCGGGCTATCGCTGGGGCTTCTGGGTCTTTGGCGTGCTGACCTTCGCGTGGCTCCTGCTGTGGCTGGCCATGGCGAAGAATGCCGTCGTCGCCACGCGGCCGAAGTCGTTCGCCGAGACCGTCGCGCCGCTCAAAGAATCGAAGAGCTGGATCCTCAGCCTCTACTACTTCCTCACCTTCGGCGGCTTCGTGGCCATGGCCGTCTATCTGCCGACGTTCCTGACCGATCTCTTCAAGCTGACGCCGGTCGACGCCGGCCTGCGCACCGCCGGCTTCGTCCTCCTGGCCACGGCGCTCCGGCCGGTGGGCGGCATCGTCGCGGACAAATTCGGCGGCGAGAAGATCCTCATGGCCGTTTTCCCGTTCACGGCCGCGATGGCGGTGTTGATGGCCGGCCCGGCGAACATCGTCACCTTCACCACCGGCGCGCTCGGGATGGCCGCGGCCATCGGCCTCGGCAACGGCGCCGTCTTCAAGCTCGTGCCGCAGTTCTTCCCGAAGACCGTCGGCAGCGTGACTGGACTCGTTGGCGCCGCCGGCGGACTCGGAGGCTTTTTCCCGCCGCTGCTCCTCGGCATCGTGCGGAAGCAGACCGGCAGTTTCAGCATCGGCTTCGGCCTGCTCGCCGTCTTCGCGCTGATCTGCCTGCTGACCTTGTGGGAGTCGCGGCGCCGCACGCCGCAGCCCGTTCCGGTGGCCGCATGATCCGGAAGCTGGCGGTCGTCGCCGTCCTCGTCGCGCTGCCGGTCGCGGCGCAGACCGTGTCCGAGGGGGCGAAGACGTTCAATGACATGTGCACCGCCTGTCACTCCATCGGAGGCGGCGCGATGGCCGGCCCCGATCTCATCGCCGTCGCGGGCCGATCGCACGACGATCTCCTGAAGGCGCTGAAGCGAATGGAGGACAACGTCGGTCCGCTCAAGCCGGAGCAGAAAGAGGCGCTCGTCCGACTGCTGCAATCATCCGACGCGAAACAGCAGATCGCGTTGGCGGCGAATCCGCCCGCCGTCGTCATCCCTCCGGAGCAGAAAGCCGCCTCCGCCGTCGCCGGACAACATCTCTTTTATGGCCAGCAGCGCTTCGCGAACGGCGGCACGCCCTGCTTCGCCTGCCACACCGTCGCCGGACGCGGCGGAAACCTCGCCGCCGACCTGACCGGCATCGTTTCGAAACGCGGCGAGGCCGCGCTCGTGGCGACTGCGCAGCAGCCGCCGTTCCCTCTGATGAAGGCCATCTACGGCACGCACGCCGTGACGACGCAGGAGGCGTGGCACCTCCTCGCCTTCCTGCAAGCGTCGCCGAAAAACGCGCAGCCGGAGCGCACCACCGCGCGCGACGGCATCGCCGCCGGCGTCACGCTCGTCCTCCTTTCCGGCGTGGCGGTCATGCTGCGCTCGCGCCGCGCCGGCGTCCGCTCGCGCATGGTCCAGAAA